>DATHTZ010000246.1:0-7762 GCA_035462675.1 Nitrospiraceae bacterium
CTTCCGTCGTTCTTCGACAAGAGCTGGCGGCCGAGCGAGATCGAAGAAGTGAAGTAAGTCAGCCGCGCCCAACTGGTCGAATCTGTTGGTTGAATCTCTACGATCAAGTTCGATGCACCGGAACATGGCCAAGACATAGCATATGTCGTCTGGTGAAGGTTCTCGATACACAGATCAAATTGAGCCGGCTCGGACTGACGGTGTCATTTTATGCCGCCGCCGCTGTCGCGGTTGATTGTGCCAAAATTGTGACAAAGCGCGTCGAAATGCATAGAATCCTTAGAAGCCATCGAATCAGATAGGACACCCTAAGTCTTCGATTAACTGGTAAAAGCGAGAAACCAGACGAAAAATCAGAGTGTTTGAAAACAAACCTTTACGGCCTCATAACCCAAAGGTCGAAGGTTCAAATCCTTCCGTGTGTTTTTTTTAAATCGTACACCGCAGGTCGCATTTTAATTGGTTTCAATCGGTTCTCCTCTCTCTTTTGGTGCCAAGTTGGTGCCAAAACACTGTGACCCATCATGACCTATGGTGAGGTTCGTTATCATGAATCCTCGCTTTTTGCTGATAATTCCTCTTGCAGGGTATTGTGAGATTGGTCTTCGACGAGACTCTTAATTAGCGGGCCTATGCGTTTGCCTTGAAGCCATCACACCATGCGTATATCATCACAAACCATACTGATGCGATTGAAGGCTCCCGCGACCACTGCGGGGGAAGAATTGGAGAAGAGATCATGACAAGGAAAGCTGCCTTTGCCCGGACGGGTGCGATGGTATGGGGGGGCATCCTATTGGGCATGTCAGGATGCATTTCCGTCGATGCTCTCCCGACTTCCTCAACGTATTGGGAGGCCAAGGACGTGCCGTCCTCGCAGGTGATCACGGATTACAATGCCTGTAAGGTATGGTCCACTGTGAAATATGCAGAATCTGAGAAACGAGAGGAACTCATCACAGACGGGTTGGGCTACTGGATCCACGTGCCTCTTCTGAAAGCGTGCATGGAGCATAAGGGCTACACGTACGTCGGCCCGGAGTCCGGAAGCCGGTTACATACTCAGTCATCACGGTCATAAGCAGCCCGCTGACAACAATCGGACGGTGATCTACCTCCAAAAGTGCCACATTAGCCCCACCACAAAATTCTGGGAGTCGTAATTTCCTTGATCCCGTTAAACCTAACCTCTGTGTTGTTGTACTTGAATTCGCCAAAGAACGCCCATTCCGGAGAGATTCTCGCGCAATTTCCACTAAATGTCGACAGACCCTAGACCGACAAATAATCGGAGATTTTTGGGTGCGTCTCTGGCCCATCACAGCACAGTCGTGCTGGACTGCGCCTTGGTCGCCCGGTTGCTGATCGCGGCGTTCGAACAGGCCCTCGCAGAGGGGCACCTGCCGCCTGGATTGGTGTATCATTCCGATCGTCGTGCCCAGTAAACCTCAAGCGAGTACGTGCAGATCCTCCAGCAGCACCAGATGATCCCGAGTATGAGTCGGCCAGCAAAGCCGTACGACAATGCCAGTTGCGAAAGTTTCGTGAAGACACTGAAGTGGGAGGAGATTTACGCGAACCGGTATCGGGATCTCGGGCACCTGCGTAGGAACATGGCGGTCTTCATCGAACAGTACTATAACCAGGCCCGCCTCCATTCAACGCTGGGCTTATCGTCCGCCAGAGGAATTCGAGCAGGCGGTGGTACTCGTTACTCCATGCGGTGCCGCCACCATGCAGTTTTTTCATCGAGTCGTTGGCTCTGGACCTGAGGGATCAAAGAGAGGGAGAAAGAACGTACCACCAACACGAGTGTGCTCATTCCTGTGTCTCACCAGAGGGGTTCACCCCATATTGGTGTGCTAATTTTGTGCTAAAAGTCTGCACATGGGATCGTACGCTATCGAATCAATGGAATGGATAGAATCCTCTCAAGTCATTCATTGCAAAGAAAAAACGGGGAAACCTTCGCAAAATCACGCCTCTGTGTAAATCCATCTGTTCGCTCTTTTAAGGCGAGGGTCCTGGGTTCGAGTCCCAGCCGGCTCACCACTTAGGACTGTAGACAGAACCTTCAAAACAACTTTTAGGCTCTTTCCGCCTGCCTATTCGTTCTGCGCACAGAGTTCCAAAACCTCTCTCCAACCCATGACCCGAGAAGTCGATTTTCCAAGGACTTTGACGTATTCTTCAGGCTGTTCCTAAATAAGTGAAAGTGGAACTGAGAAGTGTTTCATAGAGAGTTAGGGGAAGGCCTGACGGAGACAGAATTAGCGACTGCAGCGCGCACCTCCGTTATTCTCGACCGTCTGCACGTTTCACCAACGGTGAGTGCGAATTTAACTAAGCATCTATCTCACAAAGGAGTGAGCCTCCTGAATGTTATGCACCTTTCACCGCTCACAACTCTGACCCTATGTGCAGTGCTGTCCGCGTGTGCTGCTAACACGCCTTTTCCACCAGAAGTCATGGAAAAGGTCTCTCCGACCTTTCATTTTGAAGCCTGGCGTGACGCCGGCCCTACAAATGAGTCAGGGAAATCCGACGCAGGGATCAAAGTCCAGCTGGGAGGCCGGATCGTCCAAGCTACCGAGACAGGCAAGGGCATCGTGATTGTCGCGGCGCAACTTCCCATCGCGAACTATCCCGTGTATGGACCCACGGAAACGGAAGACGTTACGAGAACCGGCGACTATGAATTCGCCTTTCTCTATACAGGAGAGATTGAACCGCTGGATCTGATGAGGGGGAACCGGTTCATCGTTGTGGGCACGACAACGAGCAGACGACCGCTCCTGGTGAACGGCATACCCAAAACCGCGCCCTTCTTAATCGCGGACTGCGTCCATGTGTGGCCGACAGCCGGGGCCGAAATCGCCGAATTTAAAGAAGGTGTTGGAGGAGGCTTTTCACCCCTTCCGGAAACGACATACTGCGTCGCTAAGAAGTAGCGAGATTGGGAACAAGCTATTCGCTCAGGTCACTGAGAAACCTCAAGCCAAATGAGCCAACGCTCGTCCTCACGAGTCATTTAGCAGGAGCATTTCTTCCATGAGTCGTTCGAGATCTTGGCTCATGAGATTGATGTCGGATTCGAGAAGATCCAGCATGGCGGCTCGAGCACGAAGGTCTTCAATCTCATAGGAACCTCCCTCGCCAAAAAACAGAGCCGTACGACGCTGATCCAACTCCGAGCCTGCCTCCCCAAATCGACCGTCTTGACGCCAGCGCATGATGATGGATTCTCGCAAGGACCGCTACGCAGGATCGTCGGGTAACGGACGGGTCAAGTGCCGCCATACTGCTGGCGGAATCAGCTCGGGATTTTCAGGTGCCATCCATACCTCCTGCAAGAGGTTACGCGCGTGTCGAAACTCATAGTGGGTGTCGTCGAAGAAGGCAGATATACCGAACCATGTCGCCACAGTGCCTCCGAATATCGCCGTGGCGGCTGCAGCCGTTTCTTGCAATGCGAGCTCCAATCCCCCAGCGACGATGCCGATCATGGCGTCACCTATGATGGCGATGAGCGTGTATTGTCGAATGCGTTTGTCACGCACCTCTTGTAACCCATCCGCGAGCTGATCGGCTCGTTCTTCTTCGCAATCGGCTTCGGCCGCGGTTCTGGCGACATCCAGAAAGGCGAGTAATATGCGACTCGAGAGCTGTTGCTGCACGTGAAGGCGTTCGATGGTCACAGCCCCACCATATTGATCCGCCTCCGCTTTCTGGATCGTCAGTTGCACGAGAAGATGTTTGACGCCGATACTGTCGGCGATACTCTGGGATTGTGGAGAAAATCGCCCGGCAAGCACCTCAGGGTTGAGTGGAGGGCTCTCCGAGCCAACAGGCACGCGAGAGAGGTTTGGGTTGATAGATCGGTGAACGGGTGAGACCGGCCCGCACCGACGTTCCACGGTCTCGGAACGAACAAGAGGGTCTGGTCCCGTGGCACACCCGGAGGCGAGGCCCAACAGGAGCACGACGATCAGCAGACTGGTGGGCACTCAGTACCTTCCTCATGAGTACGCCAGACGAGTTTCGACTAGATGAGGTCAGTCTCTTCGAAACCGCATGGACTGAGCCTATAGCGTGGCCATCAGTATGCGTCGAATCAGACAGCGATAAACTAGGGGAAACCCTAGAGTAGAAAACCAAATCCAGTTTCTTTTGAACACCAAGAAGATTGGGGCAAAGCCATTAAATGCTACTCATTGCGGTTCGGGACTCAATGTTAAATGTTAAGTGGGTTGGAAGCGCTCTTGCGAGAGAATGGCATTAGTGCGTACACCAAAATCAGCAACGTAATGGGTAAGGGTCTCACTGGTAGAGTGGATGGGGCCTTCCTACAGCCTGACATCAATTCCATGATTTTTTCGGCTCTCTCATCCGATCAAGCAGACCGGGCAGTCAGCGCGCTTACGGCGCTTCACACAGCAGAAGGTTTGGGGCAACCGGTCCCCCTCAAGGTGTATACTCTCCCTTGTGAAGAACACGTGTAGGGCCATGAGCTTTCTCACGTAAGGTCGGCATAGGCGTTCTTTCAAATACAGTTAGTTCACGACCTGTTCGGCGTTATTGGTTTGCGAACGCAGCTATCGGAGCCTAAGAGCGAATCAAGTCACAAGTAGAACAAGAAATGGAGGACGCATCGTGATGATGAAAGGTCTTTGGTTGGGGCTCGTTGTTGGAATCACCTTCACTTGCTTACTCGGTCAGTGGGTGTTCTCTGCCGCGAGCAAGGAGACAGATTCACCCAAGGGCATATCCCCCGAAATCGTGGCCGAGTATGTGCATAGTGTGGTCCAGGCGGATCGAACTTTTTACCAGACCGAGATTGTAGATCGGATGCAGGAGAAAGGTATGGTCTCTGCCTCGGAACACTGGAGAGCGGACGGAGGTCTCCCTTTACCCGCCCAATTTTTACAGGAATCGGGGCGGCTCATGGCTAAACAGGGAAAAGCGATTCGATTCCGCCTGATCAGCAGTTGGGCGATAAATAAAGAGCATCGCCCAACGACAGAGTTCGAGCGGACCGGGCTTCTGAAGATCCTCGCGACTCCCGATCGTCCTTATACAGCCGTTACAACCGAGGGCAAGGCTCGCATCTTCCAAGCACTCTATGCCGATAAAGCCGTGTCTCAACACTGCGCCGATTGCCACAATGTGCACCCGAAAAGCCTAAAGAGGGATTTCAAGGCGGGAGACGTGATGGGTGGGATGCTTATAACCATTGTGCTCCCCGGATAGGAAAGGCCAACTGAAGATGAGCGACTTTCATCGACGCTGCGTGTGGGGGCGAACAAGAGAGAACCGTTCCCATAGGTCTCGTTTGGTCGTTTGAGTAGCCAAAATCAGTTGTTTTTTTGACCCCCCCCTCCCATAACTTCTGGTCGAAATCCTCAAGGAAATCAAGAAGAACTCCATCTGAAAATTGTACAGGCCGTTTGCACCTCCCCAATACCCCACTATGAGAGTCACATCAATGAGAAAAGGCAGTTCGTTCTCTCTGCGTATGGCGCCCTGCCTTTGAATTTCCGTTTCTTTGGGCAAGCCACCAGGTTCCCGTGGACTGATGTTCAAGAAGTCATACTCACGGAGGAAGCATTAGGCTTTGGCTGGATCATTGTAAAGGGCCGCGGTACAATGGAGATACAGATCCCGAGGTCTCTGCAACAGCGTGGCGCGATCTTGTATTGGCTCAAGTGGCATACGAACCTATCCACAACCTCCGGGTCAATCATGCTGGAGCGGTCATGAAGCCCAACCCTTTCCTTGCTCTCCGTCACCGCAACAACAGCCCCTCACCGCGAGCGTTGAGGCTGTAGAAAAACTCCCAGGACCCTCCCTCCCATGAGATAATTAGCCGCACCGAATTTCATGGGGAGGGCGTTGGGATGGCTCGCTACAAACCCGTTCACCAAGGTCTGAAGCTTCTGCCGGTAGATTTTGATCAGCAGGTGATTCCCGGGAGTTTTGAACACGCCCTTTGCCACGTGGTCGACCACGAACTCGACCTCACTGCATTCCACGCCCGCTATAACAATGACGACGAAGGCGCCCCGGCCTTCGACCCTGCCGTCCTCATCAAAATCATCCTGTTAGCCTATAGCCGAGGCATCAGCAGCAGTCGCAAAATGGAACGCGCCTGCCGCGAGAACGTGCTGTTCATTGCGGTGTCGGGTGACAGCCAGCCGCACTTCACCACACTGGCCGCCTTTGTTTCCGAGATGGGGGATGGTGTCGCAAGCCTGTTCGCCCAGGTGTTGCTGGTCTGTGACCGACAAGGCTTGATTGGTCGTGAAATGTTTGCCATTGATGGGGTGAAACTCCCCAGTAACGCCAGTAAACAAAAGAGCGGCACTCGCGCAGACTATCAACGCCAACTGGACAAAATGGAAGCGGCGACTCACAAGATGATCGCTCAGAAGAAGCATGCCGATACGGCTCCCACTGATGACGTGCTCGTCAAGCGCGAGTTGCTCCAGCTGGAACGTCTGCGCAAGGAAGCCAGTCAATTACGCGACTGGCTCAAGACACACCCCAAAGACCGCACCGGTGCCAAAGGTGCCGTGCGCCTGTCGAACCGCACCGACAACGAATCAGCCAAGATGGCCACCAGCAAGGGCGTGATCCAAGGGTATACCGGTCTGGCAGCGGTCGATGAGAAGACCCAGATCATCGTGGAGGCCCAAGCCCACGGCACCGGATCAGAGCAAGCACTGTTGCTCCCCGTCGTCAAGGCTACCGCAGCATTACGTACCCCAGAGACCGTGATGACCGCTGATGCCGGCTATCATTCTGAGGCCAATCTGAAGGCGCTCGCCGAAACTTCCGTCGAAGCCTATATCCCCGACAACGGCTACCGAAAACGGGACGAGCGGTACGCCGACCAGGCCATTCACACCGCCAAGCCTGATCCGCTCTGGAACAAAGCTAAAACGCCTGGCAGGGTGCCGCGTTTTACACCGCAGGACTTCCAGCTGGCGGAGGATCGCACACACTGCACCTGCCCTGCTGGAAAGCGGCTCTACGGGAATGGGTCGAACTGCACATTCAATGGGTTTGCGGCGATCAAGTTTCGTGGAGCGGAAAAGGATTGCCTCCCCTGTGCATGGCGGCACGAATGTTTGCGCACCCCGGAGAAGACAAAGACCCGACAGGTCGCCTTCTTTCAGGGCAAACGCCTAGGGCATAGAAGTTTCACCGACCGGATGAAAACGAGGATCGACTCGGATACGGGTAGGCACATGATCACGCGCCGCTTTGCCACGGTGGAACCGGTGTTTGGTAACCTGCGTGGGAATAAACAGCTCTGCCGCTTCAGCTTGCGCGGCCAGCAGAAGGTGGACGGGCAATGGAAGCTGTATTGCCTGATGCACAACATTGAGAAACTGGCACATCATGGCTATGGGCGGTGAGGACAGCACAAGCGTGAACACCGCCCTGATTTTGATCGGGGTCACGGGTATAGGGTGTACAGGTGGTCATCGACGGGATGCGGCTGAGCTGAGCACGGAGATTTGAGATCCGACGAGAATCAAATGGCGATTTTAAAAATCAACCCAGAGGCACGGATGGGTAACCAGAAGTGGGTTTTTCTACAGCCTCGTTAGGGCGATAGGCGTTTGGCCCGACAATATAAGCGAGATCCGCTCGGCCCGAAAGTTTCTGATCCGATCTGTCGTGCTTTCAGATAGCAAAAAGAGCGAGCGGAGTTGAGGAACATCGAGTTCATACTTGCCTGTTGAGTATCTTCCAT
>DATHTZ010000247.1:0-3566 GCA_035462675.1 Nitrospiraceae bacterium
CGTGGCCGTCACTATCGGCTATAGTTTCATCCCGGCTCCGAACGACGATGGCGTGGTTACGCCCACCAACAACAGGGCGATTGATTTCAAGTACAGCATTGTCGACAGCGGCACCGGACGCGAGTTGCAGAACCGGCCTATACACAACATTGCGGGATTAGGTGAGCCGAGCGGCGAGCGCCCATTCCGTGCACTTGCCAAACCCATGTTGTTCATGCCCCGCTCCACCGTCCGGTTCGAAGTTGAAGAAATTACGAACGATGGCACCACCGAGGGAGCGGAACTTTACATCGTGTTGCACGGCTACAAAATGCTTGGATACGGAATGGGATGACCATGAATATGAACCATGCGTGCGATGTCCCTCGGGACACCGGGTATTCCAACGTCTGCCAGATCTGTGGCGTTCCCTTAGATGCCGGGTATTTTGACGTCGCCGCCATCAAAATGGCACCGCTGGTAGGAGAAGAAGTAGAGCTCGCGCGCTACGAGCTGAACCCGGAGTATTGCGGCACGATGCTGTATTTCATGCAGTACGCAGAAGAATTTCGTACAAAGAGGCAAGTGCTCTCGAACACACCCGGTTACGAATGGCTGATCCTCTGCAACAACCAACCGCGGGCCCCCTATCTGCCCACGAGCTTGATATTGAATCCTTGGGGCTATAACGCGCTTCCAATCCATCTGCGATTGGAAGAGGGGTGTACCGTGAGGTTTGTGGTCAGAAAAGTCACGCCGGCTGTGGATGAGACAGAGGTGAAATTGTCACAAGTAGGGGGCCGGCTGCTGGGTCGCACCTGGTACAACACCCAGTACGGGGGGGCGCCCAACCGTTTATAGGCGACTGAAACAGAGAGGGGAATAAACCCATGTATATCCGCGTACCAGTACCAATCGACCACACCTTGGGTGAGTTTTTTATGGGGGATGAGCCTAAAGGTCCTTTTGAGGGCACTTTCACAGGCACAGCGACTGGAGATAGCAAGACTACAGCGACGATAACGGCCCAATTGACACACCAAGGCACAAAAATTAAGGGCAACGTATTCTTGGGCAGAGGATTGCGACTCGGTTTTGGCTTTCCATGCAGAGAGGAAGATGTCGATCTAACGCAGATTCCGATTGATACAATTGCGGATCCGAATAATCTCCGTTTCACAACTACTACACAAGTCGACGAGCCTACCACGCAGTGGGGTCTCGCATTTATGAGAATGAATGTGACCATCACTGCAGAATTAAGTTCGGATCCGGACCACCGAACTATAACTGCAAAGGTCACATTAAAACCGGTTAAGGGGTTGAACGCGGACCGAAGCGAAAGCCAGAAACCTATTGTTTGTACTGGTGGAGAAAAAATACTTCCCGTTCAGCTGCAGCGGCAATAAGCAGCTGGTGTCGGCAACAGCACGGAACGAGATCCAAGTTGTACGTGCAGGCATACGAACAGATGCAGTACCACGGCTAAGGATTCGGGCAGGCTCCCGCTCCGATACCTAAACTACTAAAGGATTTCATATGTGGGATTGTCGGGTTTCCCCATCTATTTGCGGTTGGAAGCGGGGTGTGTCTTGGAACTTGCCGTCAGAAAAGTGGGTGACGATCAAGGTAAAACGTTAACACAGGTCGGTGGGCGTATCCTGGGCCGCTACTGGTACAACAAGGGGCATAGGGGTTTACCCAACCGTTTATACGCTACTGAAACAGAACGAGAGGAATAAAACCATGTATATCCGTGTACCAGTCTCAATTAACCACACATTGGGGGAGCCAGCGAGCTCCATTGAGGGCGGATTAATTGGGTCATTAACAGGGTTAGGTCAAGCGCCATCCCTGCCAAATCTCAGCGATTGGAAAGAACTCATCAGTTTTCGACCACCTACTGCTATTCAGCAAAATATCAAAAGCAGAATATGGGGTTTCCATGCAATCGAAAAGCCGGGTGCGATAGGTCCGATCAATCTGGATTACTATCCCGTCGAGGTAAGTCAGTTGCCGCTACTTGGAGGCGTGAGGAGCACACCAGAGCAATTCCTGAAGCATATTCGTCTGAACATAAATAACTTCTTAGACCCAACACTTACGCGGTTCTATCCCTATGATCAAATTGAAGCGGTTAAATGGGCATCCCCTAATCCGCTGGGTGCCGTCTTGCATCTCGATTTCCGGGAACATTCCGTCAATGTAGACGATGGATCGGTCGTCGTAGCTGATTTTCGACCGGATAGATGGATCGTTTCTACGATTTGGAACTTAACGGACGGATTCCATCCTCTCTGCGGAAATCGTGAGTGGGGATACACTAAAACGGGGAGCGGAACGTACATCTACTACACAAAGGCGGGAGACAGATTAACAGACCGACCATACCTAACAACCTTAATGCGAGCCGCCGTTGTGCTTGGCAAGAATGTCATCTATAAGAGCCAACGTAAATTTTGGACAGGCTTCCAAAAAGGGATCAGTGACTTTGTCAATAATCCTGTCCAAGGTGGCAAAGCGCAAGCGCTGCCACCGTCTGAGACGCGGTACGATTGGGGTCAGGTTGCGGCCCAGTATCATCGTCCAACAATTAATTGGATATAGAAGGAGTGACGATGTTAGGCACTGTCTGGGCGATGCGTGCCACTTTGAGCGAGATGAGTGTGTGATACACCGGATTCGCTGTGTGTTCTTAGGCACTCGATGGTTTCGCTATTGAGGGGAAACCTCGAGTAGTCGGCACGATGGAATGGGGGTTCGTTTTTGCCCATTGATTGACACGTTGCGTGGCGCACTGACAGCCCGTGTGTCATCAGGAGGAAAGTACATGTATATCTATGATCGTCCATTAACAGCATCGCGTGGATTGAGCAGTGAAAATGGTGCGCTACACGGTTTACAAGGGGGTAAACGTCCGGGTGTCTCGTCGCCGGCAAGCCAGCCGGCTGAGGTTGTACGGCTAACAGAAGAGATGACCAAGCTGGCGCAAAGGAATGCATGGACAGGTGTTGAGAGAGCCTACAAGATGCTTGAAAGTATGGGGGATGAGGCTTTCAACTTGATACCGAAGGACCTTACCAGTGCAGCCGCCATCCATCAACTGGGAGCACAAGCTTCCTGGATATTCGGCGAGACACAACTTTCTCAGACAAGACTCTTGCGTGCGAAGAAATCGCTGGATACTACAAATGGGCCGATTGATGATCAGGCGCTTCGGCGCATCATCGATTCCTTAGATGCGATAGAGAAGGCCTATGGAGCTGTCACCATCGCACCACGGACGGGTCCGACATCAAAAAAAGAGCTCAAGCGGCTGCAAGGTCGTGGCCCGGAATTGCTACCAGTCGTACAGCCATTTGCCCCGGACCAGCGAAGAAGTATCGAAGCCGCCGCAAGAGAAATTAAGGAAACAGGATCTTTTATAGGGCTGCTTCCGGCTGGTAACTATACGTTGGCAGATCAGTCGTTTACTATTAATGTCGGGACTGAGCTTACCGGCAAGAAAAGGATAAACGTTCTTTGGGGTAACTAATTTATCGAATGAGCCTACGGTATCAGCCACCAACTGGCGGAGTTTCTCACTG
>DATHTZ010000248.1:0-4981 GCA_035462675.1 Nitrospiraceae bacterium
GGTTATACTGTGCGACGGCTTGTCCCTGTTCGGCCAGCGGTTGCCACTCCCGCAAGGCTGTGGCGTAGTCGCTACGGTGATAAGCATTCTTGCCTGCTTCAAAGTCTGCCCACGCAGGCGCGGCAAGACAAACGATCGCCAGCATGAGGGCGACTGGGAATCGGAGAGCTAGCCCGCATAATTCATGACGGTTCGTCGCGAAATCGCTTAGCCGCGTCGCGAGACCAGCGGGCGGAGCCCAGAAGCCCCGATGCGTACTCGTGCAGTACGGTGAGGGGCCGAGGGGCGAGCCCGCTGGCCGAAGGCAGGTCGTAGCAATGGATCGGCGGTTGTAGCAGAAGTGCTCATGAATCATGCGGGCTAAGAGCCAATCGTTACTCATAAAAACCGTGAGGGGCGAAATGTGAAATGGGGGTCAGCCTCGAATAAGGGCCAATGTCGCATGTCATGGTGCATTTCCCCTTGTGTTTCCTGTGTTCATGATACAGCAGACTTTTCGGAGGCGTGGTTCGCGTGTGGCTTATTCGGCGCTCATTTGCCTTTCGGTTTCCACTCCCGTGCCCGTTTCTGCCCCTCGGCAATCTGCGCGGGCGTCATCTGTCTGGAGAGATCATTGCGGTAGCCAGGCGCATGTGCATTTCCGTTTCCTGCCGCCAGGCTGTACCACATGTAGGCTTCGACTACATCCATGGGTATGCCCTGGCCGAAGGAAGACTGTAGGCCGAGGTAGAGCTGCGCCTTTGCGTCTCCCTGAGCGGCGGCTTTCTCATACCACTGGCGTGCTTTCGCATAATCCCGCGGGACGCCGTCACCATTTTCATACAGCAAACCGAAGGAGAACTGCGCATGTGCGTCTCCCTGCTCGGCCAGCGGTTGCCACTCACGCAAGGCTGTTTTGAAGTCCCCACGGTTATAGGCATCCATGCCGGCTTGAAAGTCCGCCCATGCCGGCAAGGCGAAACAGACCATCGACAGCACAAGGGCGACAGGGAATCGGAGCGCGATGAGCCGATCGTTACTCATTAGACTCTCACCGCTGGTTTCCGCGTCAGTCGATTGACCTCATGCTGAAGCCGGGCACTAGTGTGCGGCTTGATCGCAAAATATTCCATCGCACACTCCTGTCCTTGTGATCGCCGAACAACAACTTCATAGATCTCGATATGTGGCTCATTCGGGATCATGTGTGTGAGAGCGAGGATTTTCTTTGAGCGGATCCTCGGGTCTCTTGAGAGATGCCAGCCAGAGCACCAGAGAGTTCGCACGGTTCCTTGATATTGAATGGGAGCCTCGCAGAGAAGGCTATTCTAGGGGGGAGTCGAGAGCAGAGGCAAGAGACGAAGGGAGACATCGTGGCATTTCTCTGGGAACGGTCAAAAGAAAATCTGGTGCAACAACCAGGTGTGCAACATGATGGTGTAGAGATGTGAGAACGAATTGATAGGCAGAGGAAGATGAGTGGCGCCAAAGATGGGATTTGAACCCGCATGCCCTATAAGGGCATGCGACAGAGCGCTATTCCCGACCCTTTCTCATTTCCACTCCGCACTTAATGCCGGATCATGACAGTCGAGATCGGATACCATCTGTCTTGACGTTTCCCTGAAATGGCGAGATCGACGAAGGGAGCGTGGTTCCTTTGATCTAGAATTGCAACGTCCAGAACATACGAACCCTCTGGTACATCCTCCGGTAGAATGACAGCGTCTTCCACTTCATGCTGTACGCCAGGAAGCCACCGTCTGAGATGTGCAGCGCTGGCCCACCGCGCGACGACATGATCCTCGGCGGATCTCAAGCGATAGGCTAATGGCCAATCGTGATAGATCGGAGCCACACCGACGTTTTCCCACTGCGAACGCAGGGACAATTTCCGTCCAGGCTGCGCTTCTGTGGTGTGAGTCATCTGGCGGAGGACGAATCGATATCCAATCTTCGTGAGGAATTCATCGACGCGCGGTCGCCATTCGGTCGGAATCGGCGATGACTTCGCATTCAAGACCGACATATGCCACTCCAGTCCCTTTTCCAGAATCAGGTCAATGTCGAAGCCTTTCTCATACCAGTCCTGCATGACGCCGCACACTTCGAATTGTACCGGAGCAATCTTCCAAGCACGTTCGATCACCGGATCCTGAAGCACTCGCGCATAGGCATGCTCCATATGGTTCCACGTGGAACTGAAGTATCCGTAATCTCCGAAACAATCCCCACGCCAGCCGGCACCTCGAGACACTGCGTACTTGAGCTGTCCCCCGTGAAGCATCACGAGGGGCGTGCGGGAAAAATACTGGAGGTACCAGTCTGTGATCTTGATCTGATTTTCATCCAGAGGAAAATACTGCCTGCACTGCGCTTCGACTCCTTGGCAGCAGGCCATATTCCACTCCCCCCAGCAGCCGACTGAACCGATATCAACATGATCGATATCCGGTGAACCAGCGTACCGGTCCCCGAAGGCCTTGATGAGTTTTTCGTGGTACATGAGAAAGGTAGGGTTGTTGTAGTCGGGAAAAATTCCCCCGCCTACCGGCACACTCCCCACTCCCTTGTGGAGCAACCATGTGGGCGAGCCGGCCTTGTACTCCGTCACAATACGGAAGGCCAAGGTCTCTCCCTTCCCTTTGGCTTGGCTAATGATCCGATCCACGAAATCAAACGCATACTTCCCTTCCTCAGGTTCAAGGTCAGCCCAAGACCACCGGAAATAGGCCACCGTTTGTCGTGGGTACTGATCGGTCGACGGAGGGTGTTCGAATCCGAAATGAAAATCGGCTAGCCCCATCCCTGGGTTATAGAGCACGTCCTTAATCTCCCTAGGATGGGCGGTCACCATTGGCTCAGCTTGCGCTGAATCATCGTGTGCACTCGTACCCAGACTTCGTGTAAGGCTGCAGCCACCTTGGAGCATGACCACTGCAAAGGCGAATGAAAAGAGAAGCGATGTCCTCATGGAACGATTCTGCATATGACGGATACCTTTTGCCCATTGGAAGATCACATCATCTTTGCGGCTGCACTGGTTGCTCGAATGTAGGAGTGCATAGACCTCGTTTCGTCCCTTGTGCCTCCAACTTATTGTCTGCTTGCTCACACCACGCTGTTCACGACGTCGTGAAGGCAGGATGTTAATCTGAGAGCGTCTACTCCCAAGCCTTAATACAAGTAAGGCTTAAACCATTTACTGGCCTTCCGTCTGATTCGCGTCATCAACCGCCAGTCTCCCATATCCTTCTTGGCCCTGCTGTAAGCCTGATCGATCCACTCGCGGTTCTGGTCTGTCAGTTTCGTGTAGAACCGGGCGAAACTGACAATGTCAGCCAGCCGGTAGGTTCCATTTTCTTCTAAAAACTCGCAATGTTCGCGGACGGGGCGCAATTGCGCGTCATCCATCCCGATTATGCCGCCGACATTGAGATGCTTGTCGATGTAATGCCAATCCAGTGCCGGAAATGGGTAGCCGTGGCACCCGTCGATGTAGGCAAAGTCGAAAAGTGTCTCACTCCCAAGCCGGGATAACGTTTCGTCTGTCGTTCCAATCAGGAAGGTAAGTTTATCGTTTGGGATCCCAACTCGTTCAAGATAAGCACGGATTTTGTCCGCTTCCCTCTGCGAGATTGTGCAGCAGTAGTGGTGTTTGGCAAGTGCCGCGAACAGCACCGTGGTTTTTCCCGCCCCTGTCTCAGCTGTTATCATCTCGCCGGACAGGTGATCAGCAATCCACCTCAGAATTCCCTGTCCGACAGCCCAACTGGTGTCACCTGGTGTGGTGGTGATGCCAGCCAAGGCCACACGCTGCACTCCGTCATCATCCAGGTGGTGGAAGAGCGGTTTGTCCTGCGCTAGTCGATCCAGTACTGTAGTCTTGTCCATCATGCCCCTCCCTATGGAGTTGTTGGTCTGCTTCGCCTAACGGCGGTCCCGTGGATCAGCGGCATCTGTGGGCAAGTGATGTTTGTGCAGAGAGTGTCCACTGCAGCCGCTGTTTGGGTGCGCTTCGCGGGTCAACCAGCGAAGGACTTTCCTCAGGTCAACTATTGCATACGCTGATCGCTATAGTACCGGTATAGCGGTGAAAGACTCAACCCTGGTATCTGGGATTTTCGCGCTCATAGTCATAGATCCGGGCGTGGCTGCCTGATTCGTGCGGCATGAGCGGGATGGACGGATAAGCCCCTCTCACAGTATATAGTGAGGGCTAAGGGTACTCCAAGGCTGTATCTCAATCATCTGATCAATGGACACCGCACGGCTAATTTTGGTACGCAGAATTTTCTAGGGTCGAGCGACGCCCTTGTCGCCTGAGAGAATCCCAATTGGGTTACTAATATGCTCGACCACAGTCTACGCAGATCCTATTCGACGTATACGAGAAGTTTATCCTGAGGCGGACTCGCCACGATGGAAGTGCGCTCAGCGCACGAATGCGGGAGGAATCTGGACGAAAAAATGAATCAATATCGGCTCTGCTATACGACCTAAATACGACCGTTTCTCAGGCTGCCCGACCCATCGGCTCAGTTTCTCAGTAACATAGAACGATATGGTGCCGAAGGCGGGATTTGAACCCGCACACCCTTGCGGGCGCTAGACCCTGAATCTAGTGCGTCTGCCAGTTTCGCCACTTCGGCACGGCCTGATTCCAATCACTTAGCGATGGTCTCCTCTATCGGCTGCTGGGCTAGTGTTAGCCTGCGTGTTAGCAGTTTGGCACTTTCCCGCAAGTTTTCCTCTGAGAAGGACTGATACCGCTTGAACACGTCCATGGTCTTGTGTCCGCTCCACTTCATCATGGTCAAGTGGTCAATCCCTGCAAGCCGCAGGTTGCTCAAGCACGTGTGTCTGAAGTCATGGAACCTATAACCCTCGATCCCGGCTCGTTCGCAGGCATTCGCGAAGGCTGTTCGAATCGACCGGATGGGCTTCCCATTCAAGAGGAACACTCTGTCCTCATCCAACCGTCTGACTTTATACAGCCCCC
>DATHTZ010000249.1:0-11809 GCA_035462675.1 Nitrospiraceae bacterium
GGGGGCGTACTATGAAACACACCCTAAGACATTCTCTCTTGTGCGTCAGTTTAATGAGTCTAGGGGGGCTGACTATGTCTGCCCCGAGCTTTGCCGCAGATTCGGCGCTGCCGGCCAAGTCAGAGGCGCAATCGGAATCCAGTCAATCAGTACAGCCGAAGGTCGACAAACAAACTGCGGATGCGGCGGCAGAAAAGCGCAAGAAGTTGCTTGCTGACGCGACCGCTGCACTGGCTGAAACGCACAAAGCACTCAAGGCCCTGGAGAACAAGAATAGCGGCGCGGCGCTGAAGGCCCTTGCGGAGGTCACGGGAAAGCTCGATCTGATCGTCGCGCGTGATCCCAAGCTGGCACAGACACCTGTGGCAACGGAAGTCGTCACCTACGACCTGCTGGGGAATCTTGACACCATCAAGTCGGTCATCAAGGACGCCAAAGCGTATCTGAACGACGGGGAGATTCAGAAGGCTCGTCCGCTCGTGGCCAACCTGGCCAGCGAGATTCAGTATCGCACCCACCATATTCCACTGGCGACGTATCCGGCGGCGATCAAGGCCATCGCGCCGCTTATCGATGCCGGTAAGATCGATGAGGCCAAGGCGAGACTGCAGGCCGCGCTCAATACCCTGGTGGTTACCACGGACGATGTGATTCCGCTGCCCAAGCTGCGTGCCGAGCACTTGCTCAAACAGGCGCAAGAGTTGGCAGAGAAGAAGGATCGCAGCAAAGAGGAGAACGACAAGTTGGCCAAGCATCTTCAAGCTATACGGGAACAGTTGCAGATGGCCGAACTGCTGGGTTATGGCAAAAAGGAAGACTTCAACCCCATATACGAGCAGATTAGTGAGATCGAGAAAAAATCGGCTGGGGGCAAGAGTAGTACCGAGTGGTTCGACAAGATCAAGCAGCAACTTTCCAATTTGTTCTGAGGTGATGCGGCGCGTGGCGGGGTGAGTGATCACCCCGCCATGTAGTTGCAGTCCACTTCGGCATCACAGGAGAGTTCCATGGGAACTATCAACCCAAGACGTCGATCACGCGACAGCAGTTACGGACACTGTCGACATGCCCACGCAGAAACAGCAAAGGGCACTCACCCAGTCAGCGCATCTAGCTGTGGATCAGGAACGAACCCTATTGGGCGCATCGTACCTGAACCATTTGTGGAGTGACTTGGTCGACGCCAAGCCCTTTCTCCATTCGGGGATGCGAGCCTTTCCTTTTGCTAATCCCCCTCGGCTCACCCGGTTTACGACGATCCTCACCCCATCGCGGGGGACCGGGGTTCCCATTGCACAAGTCTTATGCATATGCTGGCACGCTCCTTCTTCGGTCACCATACACCCGACGCACGCACGGGGTAGTCTAACATTGGTTTCGAGGCTCGCCATACCTGAAAGTACAAGGCCCAGCCATGCTCCCCCGAGATTGCCCAGAACAACCGTCCGGGACTCCTCGATGGTTCTCGCTCTGTCATCGTACGACGAGCACGGAACAGGTTGCGTACTCCGCCACCCTGGTCGACACACTCCCGAGGAGAATCCGCGCAATGCCGCCCAGTCCTTTGGCTCCCATCACGATCAGATCGGCATGCTGTTTGGAGGCCACCTGCATGATCGCTTTCGCAGGCTTCCCAATCTGATACACAGGCTCGGCCGTAAACCCCGCCTCAATCAGCTTCCGTGCGCTCCGTTCGACCGACCGGTGTCCTACCCCCATGAGTTCCGGATTCCAGCTGGACGGCTCCACATGTATCACGCTCACATGAATCGGCACGCGCCCCCTCTTGCCGGTCGAACGCGCCGGCTGAAACTTGGTCAGCATAAACTCCAGAGCTTGCGCCGATGCGACTGACCCATCGGTCGCCAAGATGATTCGGCGCAACGGGGTCGCCTCCTCCTTGACGACAAGCACCGGACAGGTCGCATACGAGATGAGATTCGTTGTCACGCTGCCCAGCATGAACTTATGGAGGGTGTCGACACCTTTACTGCCCACCACCAGGAGCCCGTCCTGTTTCGGCACGTGTTTCAAGACCTCCGGGGCAATCGCCCCCTGTTCCTTGAGGACGGTGCCCTTGAGCTTCAGCGCGGCCAACTGCTGTTTGATGGCTGCCATGATTTGGGCCGAGCGCGCTTCCATGCGATCGATTTCTTCCTGGAGATACGCCTTTTCGCTTGCCACCACCGACAGCGGTAGAAACGGCGCGCGGAGCGCGGTGCTATCCGTCACATGCACTATCGTCACCCGAGGCCGCTCGACGAACGGCAGCTGGGCCGCCCAGTTCAGCGCCCATCGCCCATACTCCGATCCATCCATCATCGCCACGAGGACATTCATGGTGCGTCTCCTTTTGTTTTAGAGCTTCTCGTTCTCAGTAGGTGATTTTCATCTGACTTCATATAGATCAAGCATGCCGATGAGCACCTTGAGGCGCAGGGGCTTCTCGTCGCCTAGGGCATAGCAGCGCCGCTGTGTGACGCGGATTGTGTTGTTCACGCCTTCGACGAACCCCCACCGATCTCCCCTACCCCAGATCATCTACCAGATTGTGACACCAGTCTGGCAGGCCGTGTTGAGCGGCTCCTTTGGGAGGATTGTGCTGACCCGGTTATGTGCGAGTGGAGATAGTTCTGACCAACAACAAGTCAAGGCACAGTCAGACCTGCTCTCTGAGGTTAGGAGGGGATCTTGACCAGGCTGCAAACGAGATTATCTGTGGGCCATGGCAGGGGTCACCACACATCCACAAAGGAGGTGCATTGATGGACCGGTCAATGTGGAATCCCTCTCGAGAGCTCGCGGAGCTGTCGGACCGCTTGAATCGTGTCTTCGCTCGGATGCCGCGGGGAGGCAATGAGAACGAGGCCATGACGGTGGCCGATTGGATTCCTCCGGTGGATATTAGCGAGACCACTGCAGAGTACGTGATTAAGGCCGAGATCCCCGAGGTCAAGAAAGAAGACGTAAAGGTCACGCTGGAACACGGCGTGCTCACGGTTCAAGGGATGCGACGGCAGGAGGTGGAAGAGAAAGGCAAAAAGTATCACCGGGTCGAGCGATCCTATGGGAGCTTCGTGCGGAGCTTCTCGCTGCCAGATTTGGTGGACGACACGAAGGTTCAAGCGGACTTTAAAGAGGGCATTCTCACGCTCCATCTCCCCAAATCGGAGAAGGCGAAGCCCAAAGCCATTGAGGTGAAGGTCGCCTAATCCCACATATTGCTTAAGGGGGGCTCCGTCATGGGCGAGCGCTTTCAGTCAAGGCTTTGGAGAAATCCAACACGTTGGCTGGAGTCCGCTGGAAAGGGGTGGAGTGAGGGGAGGCCACAACACAACGCATTCCCCGCTCTAAACCACGAGGAATGGGAAGATTCGGGGGACCTCAATCCCAGGGCAGGCGGAGTCGTCGGATATTCGTTTTGCACCTCTGCGTTGCCGCCCCATTGAGAATCATGTCGGCGGGCTTGAGGTGCCGGCATCAGTTCAATTACAGGTATACCAGAGGAGGTACATCGTGAGCCTTGGAATTGATATTAATACCATCGCACGTCTGCTGTTGCAGGATGGCATGTGGTACGAAGTTCTGCCTGGCTCCTTCACCGTTGATTCGTTTGACTGGACAGACAGTGAGGGTCTCGTGGTCGACGGTGGAGACGTTGCCGGTGTGCCGACGATGGGAGTACGGTTTAAGGTGCGCGGCATGAACGGATGGATTTCGTGTCCTCTCTCATCAATCATGGCCGTTCACTACGAGCCAATCGAAATAGATGAACCGATATCGTCGAATATTCCGAAAGCGTTGGCGGAAGAGATAGACCCCCACCTCGGATAAACCGAATGTGGTGCAGAGCTAAACGACTAGAGCAGTCGGCGCGGGAAGCAAAGCTCGGGCTGTGGGCTGATCCTGCGCCTATTCACGGTAGGTCAATCGAGCCTTAATCAGGTGTCCGTAAAAGCGGGGCAGAACCCGAGTTCTAGATTGTTCATTGTGCGCTCCGAGTATTCGACCTAGCACCACAAATCAGAATATAGCAAGGCTAGGCCGACCGTGCGGAAGTGTAAAGGTTCAGGAGAGCGTCGGAGATGTCGAGGGGTACCAGTATCTATCATCGGCTTGAGGCATTCTGAGAGGCTGTGACGTATGCCGTACAGGACCAGGCCTCCTCGATTGTGTTTTTCAAACCTGGTGTTTTAGTCGCGTCCCTTTCTGGCTTGAAAAAATATTCTAATCCCCTGGAAAATAAGGGCGAAGTCGTAGTCGGGTTAAAACACGGGTTCAAATCCCGTTGGGACCACCACATTTTCCTTTGACCTTTCTGGGAGTTAGCGATCTTGAGTTGTAAGATCGTGTCGTCGGCAGGTCGTCCATAGGACAAAAACGCGGTGTGGAGGAGGGTCACGGCATGGCGGAGCTGTTGATTCCATCCATATCCGCCGGTGGGTACCGGCTCGTCATCGCGTTCCCGCCAGGTTGATCGGTCCCGCTGCCGCGCAGTCGATGCCCCAACAACGTCGCTCTCACTTACTATTGGCACGCCGAGATTTTGCAGCCAGGTGGCAGGCTGGTTGGAATATTTGAGGAATATGCCTCAACAATTGCCATCACAGATGCCACGAACCCCTGCAACGCCCTCCTGGAGGTGGTTTTCGTCATTTCAATGCGATCCGAGTGGAAGGGGGTTAAAAATGACCGTAACTGAGCCCCCGCAACCACTCTTTTCAACGACCTCCATACCATCCCTTTCTCGTTCCTCGCTCTGAACGGCCATTTTGTCCGCGTTCTTGTCCGTGTTCTCCTCGATTAGCTTACATTGCTGGCCGGAGGCGACCTCTCTTTCTTCCACAGCTCCACGGCGTAGATCTAGCGGCATACCGAGAGGCTCAGGAAGGCCCACGGCCACGTACTTGCCATCGCATAAAGGAGGATGTATTTCTGCCCGATGGCTTGAACTGAATCAGGAACTCGTCAAGCAGGGCTGGTGGTGGTATCGGAAGTATGCGCTGGGTGGTATGGTGCAGGAACGGTTGGGAATAGCCCCCTTTCTCAAAAAGACGATGGGATAGTATATTTAGGCGATGTGTGAATGTCGTGTCCGGGAGTTAGAGCGGAAGGGACTGCCCCCGAAGTACAAATAATCAGGGGGCGGGCCCTGAAAAACCTAGGTGCCGAAACAGCTGCTTGAGCACAGGCGAAGGAGATGGAGGAATGATCTGGACGACACAGGCTCCAACCAAGGAGGGATGGTATTGGTTCAGTGAACTCAACGGGAGCGACGAGCGTATCGTGAGTGTGTATCACCAGGGGCTCGATGGAAACAAACCGCTGATGGCGAGCGGCGAAAACTTCAGTTTGTTCGATCTGAACGGCCATCGATGGGCCGGACCCCTTGAAAGACCGAGATGAGTGAACTCAAATGGACGACGAAGAAACCGACGAAGCCGGGGTGGTATTGGTATCGCGGTGAGTGCGATGGAAACACCGTGAAAGTTATACATTATATCGATGACGACGGAGATGGGCCCTACCTCGCAACGTCAGAAGATTGGGCGCTTAATGACTTAGACGGCGAATGGGCCGGACCGGTTGAGCCGCCGTTGTCGGGTCACGGTCGTTAGAGGCCGGTTTGCGCGCCTCGTAACCTGCTGGAAGGTCTGCATGAAGTACCTGGGTCAACCCCGCCCAACTTGGCCGACCTCCTTGTAAGTCGGATCCCAATGCATGGTCAGATATTGCAATGGATGTTTCCCGGCCACGCTGGTGAGACCCACTTAACACAAAATCGCACGTTCCAGAGGTGATTGGGAGCCATGAATATCTTCTCCTCGGGACGCTGTCCTGCATGCTGTGAGGATAGAGCCGTTCGTGGAGATGACGGAAGAGTAGCCAGCTTATCCGGCTTGAGGAGCGCGAGGAGTGAACGACAGAATGACCAAGCTAGGCCAGCCTCAGCTTCCCTAGCAGCTCAATCCTGCTGAACTCGATGCGGTCTCGATCGTCAGGCGTGAGCTACTTGTGTGCGAACCGAACGTGAATGGTTTCGCAGGCGCGGACGAAATCCGTGGTCTCTTTACAAATATCAAGCATGGCGGGGCCCCTTACGAACCGGAAGAACAAGGAGTGCGGGAAGGAATGCGTACGCTACCGGGGGCCCGGTGTAGAATGAAATCAGCTCTACATACTCAGTCTTATCTTAACCATGAAAGAAGTTGTCCATGGGCATGATCTATAAGCAAGACGAGGTGTCAGCATAGCATTCGGCATTGCACGCTGGTAACAACTAGGGCTATTCCTAGTAGGGCGTTCTCGCGGGTGCAGTAAAATGGAGCTACTTCAGAAGACGCGATGGGAACACGGCCACAGCGGACGCGTTGTGAACGAGCCGTGAACGCCATGGGAATTCTGATGGAGTTCTGATCGTGAAGGCCCGGCCCCGAGAAGGGAACCGGGCCTTCGTATTGAGGTGGCATGATGCAGCGGTTGGTATGGGGCGTCGGTGCAGCCCTCGCGTTTACCATAGTCCGTATCGGTATGGCTGTCGCCAAGGAGGGTGATGGATCTGATGAGTAGGACGAAAGGCTATACCAGTCGCTCCTTATCCAGATAGTTCCCATCGTTCACCCTTCCCTTCCTTTCACTTTGAGTGTTCCACGACGAAACAGCACAATAAATAATTAGGTATTCTCAAATCTTATTTCACCTAGCATAATCCCTAGCGCCAACGTCAGACATCCCTTGATATTTGGCCTGCCTTAGGTCCAAGGCCGCAAAGCTGCTGCTTAGCCCACATGATTCATGACGGTTCGTCGCGAAATCGCTGAGCCGCGTCGCGCGAGCGGCGCGCGGAGCCCAGAGGACCCGAGGCGTACTCGTGCAGTATGTTGAGAGTCCGAGGGGCGAGCCCGCCGACTGGAGGCCCGTCGTAGCAGCAGATCGGCGATTGCAGCAGAAGTGTTCATGAATAATGCGGGTTAGGTGGATGCGTTCAGCGTTGCCGTCGCGCGCAGTACATCAAAGTCTCTGATGAACAGTCACCTTCCTGCTACGGACAGATTGTCCGTAGCAAGACAGGTTGTCTCTCGTTTTAATTGAGCCGCATGCGAAGAAACAATGCAGCGATCAGTGAAGTTATTGAATTTGCTCTTTCCTATCCCTTCTTTCCCATCGTCTTTGTTTGGGTAAACAAATTGCACATACATCTGGCATTTCGTTCCCGGCCAGCGGCATCTGAAACGACACCCCCACATGTGCGCAAGTGACAGTCGAGATGGGACAACTACGGGGACCGGTCAAGAGGCCCTCGACGAAAGGAGGAAACCTATGAAATTGCTTTCAACGATTAAACGGTGCTTCAACATTCCGTCAAGACCACATGACCTGTGTGATGTGATGGCATCCCAAGATCAGGTGCGAATTGTCGTTGGAGCCGCAGAGGATCGTTACGAAGGATGGATCGCTACGGACAAGAACATGCTCAGTCTATTACGAGAACACGATTGGGCCTATCATTTTAAGTCGAATCCAGTGGATGCCATTTTAGCTGAGCATGTGTGGGAACACCTCGATTGCTTTGGAGCAATCATGGCGGCGCAGAACTGTTTCAAGTATCTCAAGCCAGGTGGGTACATGAGAGTCGCAGTGCCGGATGGATGGCACCCAGACAAAGATTATATTGATTGTGTGAAACCGGGCGGATGGGGAGCAGGTTCAAAGGATCATCATGTTCTTTATACATACAGAAGCTTGAAAACAGTATTTACCTTGGTCGGATTTGACATTCTGTTCCTTGAATACTTTGATGAAAGCAGGACGTTTCATTATCTGGACTGGTCTCCGACTGACGGGATGATCAAGCGATCGAAACGATTCGACAGCAGAAATCGCCGTCGCGAATTGGCCTACACCTCTATTGTTCTGGATGCCAGAAAACCAGCCTAAGATTAAACGGTTGGGTGCCCTCTTCACCGAATCCGACCTGTCTGTGAGCGTCAGGTCGCAAGGAGGGCTGTATGCCACATCTTCGTCGCACCGTCGAACAGTGACCCAAGGTGTCAAGGTTTACGGGAGCGTCGGAGATGACGAGGGGCACCAGTCCCATTTTTACCGCTTCAAACTCTATTTTCGTCTTGAAGCGTTCTGAGAGACTGCGATGTATATCGGACAGGAACTAGCCTTCTCCAGTGTGCTCACAAGCCTTCGCGTTTTAGTCGCGCTCCTTTCTGACTTGAAGAAAATGCGTGAAGTCTCCGAAGAATAGAGGCGAAGTCGTAATCGGGTTAAAACACGGGTTCAAATCCCGTTAAGACCACCACGCAAAGCTCGCGTATTCCGCACACGCCTCGCCCATACGATTACGCGCGGGGAAAATCCTCTTCTAGAGGCTCCCTTATAATCTACTGGTTTAGCACAGAGCCATCGAAATAAGCATGGTACTGGGACTAAGTCATCTCAGTCGATCTTTATACAGTCATCACCCGTGGGAACGGGCTCGTGTTTCTCAGTCCCTACGTCGTGGGTTCGCTGTGCCCGCCTCTCGATCTTTCAGGTTCGTCTTGATCATGCTCCGCCATCCTCTGGTGGTTTAATAAACAGGTCCTGTGTTCTTATGAATCAAGATGCAGCGAGGGGTTTCTCAGAGCGCAACTTCGTTGACGCCTCTATCGTTGGTTGTGTATAAAGAATGCGCTGTTTCTCCATTCACTTGTATGGTAGGTAGACTTTCCATGGGTGCACGTGAATTCCACGATGGGGCGCAAGATGGACTCGAAGCGCTCGAGCCACTTGACCCGGAACAGATCGGATCCTTCGACGGCCTGTTGACCGCGATGCGCAAGACCGCCTTTGGGGGTCGCAGAGTGGGCGAAGCCTATGAAGTACTTTGGGCGATGATCGAAGACCCCGACTGCTTCGTCGTGTTGACACTGTCGGGGGCGATGACCATTGCCAAGATGGGCAAGATCATCAGCGCGATGATCGATCATGGGATGGTGCAATGTATCGTCTCGACCGGAGCATTGATGGCCCATGGGCTGAGTGAGTCGGTTGGGAAAACACACTATCGGCACCATCCGTCGATGTCCGATCAAGAGTTATTCCAGAAGGGCTACAATCGGGTCTACGACACGCTAGAGATGGAGTCCAACCTCAACTATGTTGAGCAAGTTGTTGCCCGAACAATGAAGAGGATAGATCAGGACCAGTCTCTTTCCTCCGAAATCCTTACTCGTGAGCTGGGGAAGACGCTCGCGGAAGAATATGACGGAACGGGTATTCTCAAAAGCGCCTACCTGAATAATGTTCCGGTCTTCATCCCTGCGTTTACCGATTCTGAGATGGGGCTGGATCTTGGAACCTGGGCCATGAGTCAAGATCTCGGTCAGGCTCGTGCAAAAGCACAAGAGAACGGTGATCTTGAGGTGCTACGCACAACTCTTCGCTCCTATCCATCGTTCAATCCCTACCTCGATCTCAATAGTTATGCGAGCCATGTCATTTCGGCCAAAAGGCGTGGGATCTTTACGATCGGCGGGGGAGTGCCCCGCAATTGGGCACAACAAGTCGGCCCCTACATTGAGGTCTGTAATACACGGCTCGGCCTCAATGTGGAGCCACCTCGATTCCAGTATGCGGTACGCATCTGTCCGGAACCGGATCATTTAGGTGGATTGAGCGGTTGTACCTATCAAGAAGGCCTTTCCTGGGGAAAGTTTGTTCTGCCGGAAGCAGGAGGGCGCTTTGCTGAAGTGTTGAGCGATGCCACGGTTGTCTGGCCTCTCCTTATGGTCGGCTTGCTGGAGCGCATAAAAGCAAAAGGTACTCCCCGCACATGATGAACCCGCATCTCTTTCTCACAGTTGCTGCGGCGGGTCTGCTGTTGCTCATGCAGCTGACTCAGGCTGATGCTGCGTCGGTCACAGACGATGGACGAATCAGAGGGAGCGCGGACGCACCGATCACCTTGATCGAGTATTCTGACTTTACGTGTGGATACTGTGCAAAATTCTTTCAGGAGACTTGGCCTCGGTTGCAAGCCAAATATATCGATACGGGCAAAGTGAGGTTTATCTATCGCGATTATCCTCGAGCGGACCAGGGAGTCGGGGTTGAGGCTGCGGTGGCGGCACGTTGCGCCGGAGCACAGGGTCGATATTGGCCGATGCACGATCGGCTCTTCAGCGAACGAGGCCGTTTGGACTCAGGGGCTTTCAAAGGGTATGCAAAGGTGATCGGCTTGGACCAGACGGCCTTTGCCAAGTGTTTCGATGAACGGCAATATCTCGAATCCATTTTCCAAGATCGCCAAGAGGCGAACCGGTGGGGCTTTCATGGTACCCCCGGTTTTATTCTGATGCGGACGGCTGGTGGGCCCACTGAAAAAGAGCCGGCAATCGCGATTCCCGGCGCAGTTCCATTCAACGAGTTTGCCGAGGAGATTGATCGCATGTTGGCCACTGCCCCACGCTCCCAGGGAGAACCCACCGAGCCTCACGGATCGACGGCAGTAGCGCAGAACAGTCCCATTATCATTCACTAAGGATTACCTATGTCTGTAACACAATCGTTTTGGTCTGTTCCGCAACGCGACGGGGAGCCACCCTATTGGATGTGCATGTCGTGCTTGTCAGAAGTCTTCTATCGCAAAGTACCGATGCCCGATTGCCCGACGTGCCATGGCGTCTCAACCTATGAGGCCTTCACACTTGAGGCCATTCGTGATTGGGGCACAGAGGATTTAGTTGCCAAAGCCGATCTCGCCCAACAGGGGGCCAATATTGAACCGGCTTCTGCGACATCGGTTCATTCCGCTGACTGAGTCTTTACCATTCACGGGGCGTCTCTCGTGCAGGAACCACGTCCATTCTTGATTGGAGGTCTGTGGCGGCACGGGGAAACCAGTATACCCGTCAATAACCCGTTTACAGGGCAGCTCCTTGCCGAGGTATCGAACGCGAGTCCCTCGGACGCCGAAGCTGCGATTCAATCAACGGTCGATGCCGCTCCTGCAATGGGGGCGTTGCCTTCCCACGCACGCTATCATGCGTTGCAAAAGATCGCAGGTGGGCTCTATGACCGGCGTGAGGAATTTGCCCGCCTGATGACGGCTGAATCCGGCAAGCCGATCACCGACGCGAAGCGGGAGGTCAATCGGGCCATTCAAACCTTTACCATTGCGGCTGAAGAGGCGAAGCGCATTCCAGGTGAGGTCATCCCTCTCGACTGGACGCCGGGGACTGATTCTCATCTCGGCATTCTCCGTCGAGTTCCGATCGGTCCGGTGCTCGGAATCACTCCCTTCAATTTTCCCCTGAATCTTGTGGCCCACAAGGTCGCGCCGGCTTTGGCCGCCGGCAACTCCATTCTCATCAAGCCGGCGCCACAGACACCCCTGACCGCACTGCTGCTAGGCGAAGTGGTCCTGGAAGCCGGGCTTCCTCCCGGCGCACTCAACATCCTGCCTTGCGACAATACGGTGGCGGAACAGCTTGTCGTCGATCCCCGATTTAAACTCCTGAGCTTTACCGGTAGCGCCGCCGTCGGATGGATGTTAAAGGCCAAGTGTGGGAAGAAGAAGGTGGTGCTGGAACTCGGCGGAAACGCCGGCGTCATCGTGGAGCCCGACTCCGATCTGGATGTTGCCGCACAACGCTGTGTGCTCGGTGGGTTTGGATATGCCGGTCAGACCTGTATCTCCGTGCAACGAATCTTGGCCCATCACTCCATTGCGGACCTCTTCACGACGAAGCTTCTGTTGCAAGTGGCACGGCTGAAGGCTGGTGATCCGAGTGACGATTCGACCGTCGTCGGGCCA
>DATHTZ010000250.1:0-1756 GCA_035462675.1 Nitrospiraceae bacterium
CGTAATCGTTCAGGTTCCGAACGGCAGCGCCCGACGCTCCTCTGGCTTTAGATCCATCACGGACATGCCTTTCACCTTCCCATCGATGATGCGTTGGCCAAAGGCAATCCCATGGATATCAGCTTCCTGCTCGCTTGCACACAGGACATGCGCTGGGAATTCGCTGGTTCGAACGCCTCGGTGATCTTTTTGACTGATGCGGATATGAAGCCGCCATTTGTCCCCATCTGTCTCGTGCGGGGTGGACTGAATGGTGTAGCCCTGATGGGTGAGGGTCCTGGCCATGACTTCCTTGCTCCCCAACGAGAAACACTTTCGGTTGACTCGGTTCTACCGCATGAGAGATTAGACCGCCAGAATTTTCGTATTTTCTGGAGCATTCCTTTGAACCAGGTAGATGCGCTGTCACTGATCAACGGCGCCGCGTGACATGAAACCACTGCCGGGCAGCCCCCCCCTATGAACCAAGCCGCGAAGCTGGCGGTACTAGCCAAAGGTCAGGACGCTTCCGGCTACGTTGACCGTTGTGCTCAAAGAGTACTCGTGATAGCAGGGAAGGCGGCATGCAGGGACCAATCAATGGGCCGATTTCAGTTTATCCAGCAGGTCGGCCGCGCTGAACTCAATCAGGGCTTGATCGTCAGGCTGGAGGGTCCGTTGCTCCAGGAGGAAGTGGATGCTTTCGCAGGCACGGATGAAGGCGGTAGCTTCTTTTCCAATGGAGTCCATTTGTAGTTCTCCCGATTGGGCCATAATGCTACCTACGGGTCAGCCGTTTCGCCACCCATCTTAGGAGTTACGTAGCTCTGGTTATAGGAGAAATGGAGTCAGTGGGTCATTTCGGAAGTGGGCGCGCATGCGGTCGAGGAGGCGGACGCTATGGTGTTGAGGAGCTCAGCGGTGCCGGCGGACTTGGAGAGGAAAGCATGTGCCCCCTCCGCCTTGGCGTGTCGCCCTACCTGCACGTTTACAATACCGGAATGGACTATCACCCGACTGTCCGGCCACCGGTCACGGATTGTAATCAAGAGTTCTATCCCATCCATGTGAGGCATACAAACGTCGGTGAGGACAACATTGAATTGTGCCTTCTCCATGTGACGTATCGCGTCTAGCCCATCATAGGCCGATTGGACGGCGTAGCCAGCAGACGTTAATAGCTTGCAGAATACTGCCCTGCTCCCCTCATCGTCATCCACTACCAGTACCTTGGAAAGTTGATCTGTCACAGAAAGATCCCCAATGATTACCCGAAGGATTTCATGCAAGGACAGCATGTGTTGGTGAACAATCGGACAGAATGAAACGCGCCGTGGACCGTAAGGGCATTCACGAAAGGCTGTACGAAAGAACAAAGGCCCGGCACCTTTCGTGGTCGAGCCTTTTATCTTCAGACTGCAATGCTTTCACTGTTCGCTCACAAGGTTTCCATAGTACCCATCACAGCTTCTTACATTGCGCGCTCCGAAGCATGATTTGACTCTACGGCACTCTAACGACGGCACATACGAGGAACAACCCTAGTCCGGTTCGAGACGAGTGGATCACTGATCACTCAGGCGTGGACACACTTGCGGGTGGACAACCCGTTTAGACCTGTAGCGGTGACCGTGCCGCGATCATCTGAAGCCCTCGACACCGAGGACAATGACGGGCAGCACGCCATCCGGATCTAGTCGATCAAAGATGATGCAAAAAATCGGAAAGTAATGGTGAGCGGCGGCCCCTTTTGGGTGTGTGTGGTAAGCTCTGTAGG
>DATHTZ010000251.1:0-5331 GCA_035462675.1 Nitrospiraceae bacterium
CGTCACGATCATCGAGAGCACCGAGACCGCGAGAAAGACCTGATAGGGATCGCCCCGCAAGAAACCACTCTCCTGCCCTTGCTGCGCCAACAAGAAACTGAACTCTCCGACCTGGGCCAGGGCGATACCTACCATAATCGCTGAACGTAGGGGGACCTCCGCCAACAGGACCGCTCCGGCCCCGGCGACAAACTTTAACAACAGAACCATTACGAGTAGTCCGGCTACCGGCAGCGGGTGCGCCAATAACACCCGCCAGTCCATGAGGATGCCGATCGACACGAAGAAGAGACTATTGAAACTGTCACGGAACGGCAGCACTTCGGCCATGGCCTGATGGCTGTACTCCGATTCGGAAATGACCAACCCGGCGATGAACGCGCCCAACGCCAACGAGAGACCACCGAGTGAGCTGAGCCACGCGATGCCTAGACAGGACACGATGATCGTCAACAAGAACAATTCACGGCTGCGGCTGCGCACGATATGTCCCAACACTTTGGGGACCAGATACCAGGAGGCCGCAATGACGAGCGAGACGACAACGACCGACTTCCCCAAGGTGAGCAGAATCGCCAGCCCACTTCCATCCGATTGGCCTCCAAGAATCGGCGTCAATAGCATCATGGGTACGACGGCCAAATCCTGAAAGACGAGAATGCCGATTGTGGCTCGGCCATGGATCGAGTCGCTGTCCCCCCGCTCGGCCAAGGTCTTTAACACGATCGCCGTGCTGCTCAGGGAGAAAAGGAATCCCCAGAACATCCCTTGCTGCCAAGACAATCCGGCGAGCATTGCCCCGAGCCACGCGATCAACAGCACACCACCGACCTGGATTGGCGCAGCTAAAAACATGAGGCGGCGCATGGAGACTAAATGCACCAACGAGAATTCGATGCCGATGGTGAAAAGAAGCAGAACGATTCCGATCTCTGCCAACGCTTGAACCGTGCCGATGTCCGAGATGAGATTCAACCCATAGGGTCCGATAAGCGCGCCGGCAACCAGGAATCCTGCAATCGAGGGAAGCCTGAACTGATGGAATATGAAGACGACGGCGATCGACGCCGTGAAGATCACGAGCAGATTGGCAAGCACGCCGTAGTCAGTCATGACGGAAATTCATCAGACGTGAGGAGTGAGGATGGCCATGCGAGGAAGATTCCTCGAGCGTTTTACACCTCACATTTCACGGGTTCAAGGCGGAGAATACCCTAGCAGCGAGGAGGGAACAAGGCAAAGCTGTTTGCCCAACGGAAGCCGTTTCGCGACAGTGGTGCTGGAGAATCCTGGAATCGGCATCCGTGCAACAAAGACGTCGGGGCAAGGGGGCTCGCACCGCCCCCCTATCCTTCGAACAACTGACCGAAGCGCATCTCATCCGGCCAAATTTGGAACGCGCATCCCCTCATCAGTTGAGCCATAGAGCTCGGCTAATCGGCAAGCTGAGCCAGCTAGCCAACTCTCCATCGGTAGCAAGACCCCCCTCGAAAGATGCATAGACAGCTTTGGTTCCGGCAGAATAGCTTGTGAGTACCATCGGTGAGTATTAATGAGGAAAGGTGAACGATGATACAAGTCCTGTCTATTCCACCATCTCGGGGAGGTGCTTTATGCAACCCGCCCATCTGCTCATGATTGCCGCAACGACCCTTGTCCTGTCCTCAACGTCGGTATTTGCCGACACCACGATCGCCTTCGATCCATTCCTGATGCGGGAATGCCCCCAAGCCGATGGGAGCGTCCTCTACACCAACAAGGATGTACCAGGCTGCAAACTGATGACGCTGAAGGAACTGTCGGTCGTGCCCTCTCTCGATGACATGCCGACCTATCGCCCCACCGTGGCCGCGGCTCCTCACTACGATATTCCTCCATACGCTGAACGCAATCAGGCTGGTATGACCGGCGGAGGACAGACCGTCCCCGATTGGGCTAAAGATTGGCATGCCAGCATCGCCTCGTCGGGATCGGTCCAGGCTGAGATCTGTTCGAAATATGGAGAATGGCTGCATCTGAACGAGAAAACTCGAGGCGGGTTCTGGTTCGGTGCCGACTCGTCCTATGGCGGAGACCTGTCGGGGAGAAATCAGCGCGGGGCGAGCTATTCATTCTACGATAATTCTCGCTACGTCGCATTGTCCGGCATTTTTGGACGGGGATTTGTGCCAATTGGCTGCCCGTAACTGAGGATCAACGCGTTCGAGAGGGGGGCGTCAGGCCATGAGTGGCTTGACGCCCTTTACTTTTTGTAGAACTCCCGATACCACTGCACAAAACGCGCGATACCTTCTTCGATCGGTGTCGCTGGGGTAAACCCCACGTCCCTCGTGAGGTCCTCGATGTCCGCATACGTCGCCGGCACGTCGCCGGGCTGAATCGGCAGCAGTTTCTTCACCGCTTTTTTGCCTAACGTCTGCTCCAACACCTCGATAAAACGTAGTAGTTCCACCGGCTGATGATTGCCGATATTGTAAATGCGGGCCGGTGCTGAGCTGGTTCCAGGATCCGGCTTGTCGCCCGACCAGGCTTGGTTCGGCGTGGCCGGTTGATCCAGGGTTCGGATGACTCCTTCGACGATGTCATCGACATAGGTAAAGTCGCGGCGCATCTTTCCCTGGTTGTAGACTTCAATCGGTTTTCCTTCCAAGATCGCCTTCGTGAATATGAAGAGGGCCATATCGGGTCTTCCCCAGGGCCCATAGACCGTGAAAAACCTCAGCCCTGTGCAGGGAATCCGATAGAGATGCGCATAACAATGGGCCATGAGTTCATTGGCCTTTTTGCTTGCCGCATAGAGCGAGACCGGATGATCGACGTTGTCATGAATCGAAAACGGCATCTGAGTATTGCCGCCGTAGACGGAACTCGATGAGGCATAGACGAGGTGCTCGACCTTCGCGTGCCGGCAACCTTCCAGAATATTCAGAAATCCTTCGATGTTGCTGTCCGTATAGGCATGCGGATTCACCAGTGAATAGCGCACACCAGCTTGCGCCGCCAGGTGGACCACGCGCCTGAACGGTTGCTTCTCGAACAGTTTCTTCATCCCAACCCGATTGGCCAGATCCAGCTTCGTGAATGAAAACGACGTATATGGTTTCAGCTTTGCCAGCCGCGCCTTCTTCAGTCGTACGTCGTAGTAGTCGTTGACGTTATCGAGACCGATCACCCGCTCGCCTCGTTCCAGTAGTCTGGCCGCAGTATGAAAGCCGATGAAGCCGGCGACACCGGTGACGAGGACCGGGGCTTGCTGCCTTTTACGTACGGTCATAGTTGGTCCTTTCGAATTAACGAGATGCTTCGGTGCGGCTGCCGGTTTTCATAAACGGAGGATCGCTGTGATCAAGCCGATAGAGCGACAGGGGCGTCAGAGTGTCCCCGGTCGAGAGCGGTTTCACCAGCCCATCGGTCGTGCGGCGAAACAGATCCAATGCATGCCCGTAGTGATACCCGCATCCATGCGTAACGAGAAGCTCTTTGAGCGTTTCCGGGCGTTCCCAATGAGCCGTCAGCAGCGCTGTGCGCGCGGGATTCCGTCGGTTGAACATGAACGAGAGATGGTCCGGGTACCATTCTGCGCCGCCGGTGGCATAGGACACGAACAACTTGGCCTGCGCCGCCGCACAGATGTCGGCAAGATACGCATTCGTGAGATAGCCGTTTTCTCCCACGTCAAGCCATTTCCCGGGGTGAGACAAAGGCGCATGGGCTGCATGACCACGAATTTCGAGCAGTTGTTGTTGCGAGGCAAAGACCAGTGGGATCGGTCCATGCTTTTGGACGAGCGACTGGATTACGCCGTCCTTGAGGGCCGACCTCCCGCTATTCGTCGGTCCGCTATCCGCATGCACGAGCACGTTATAACCACGATCGGCGATGAGATAACAGTTGCGCGGCATTTCCAGATCGCAGGGGTCTTCGCCGTAGAACGGCACAGAATACACAGCTCCCCCGTCGAACGCCCAGCTTTCCCCATGCGCCAATTCGATCACGTGGCCAAACCCCAGCTCCCGCAAGAGCGACAGATAATCGTAGCAGAGCGTGCGCCGATTTCTTCGGCTCGGCACGATGACCGGCGTGTCTTTAGACAGGTGCAAGAGGGTGCGCGGATCCACATGATCGTCGTGATCATGGGTCAAAAAGATAGCAGCAGGTTTGGGCAACAGCGATCCCCACAGCGACGGGACAGAGGATTCCGCGAACCAGGGGAGCAGCCAGGGGTCGAACCACAGAACGTGGTCCCGGTGCCGATAGAGCAGCGCGGCATGGCCGAGATGGACCGTGTCTTGATCTTGCAGCGTCTCGAACCAACGGGACCCGACAGAGGAGGTACTCGAACTGACTAAGCACTCATGCTGGTGGAGGGACTCGATCAGTCGTGTGAGTACGCGTTCTCCGTCTCGCCCCGAGGTCGCCACGACCGTTTGGATTTCGTCGGTCTGATGTGTGCCGTCCAAGAACCCCAAGATCTTTCCCACCAGCGGCCCCATCTGTCGCTGGTCGAACCCGATCGGAATCGCCTGTCGCTTCACGGAGTGGAAGATCCGGAGCCCACCGTTCGTGACCGTGTCGGATTTGGTGGGATCGGTTGGAAACTCCCATTGAAACGTACCGTCAGGCCTCCGCCCACAATGAATGTGTTGCTGCAGGTAAGGGCGGGCACTGATCAATTCCGCATAGGCATCTTCCAATCGCCGCTGACGATCAGGATCGTCGAGCGGAGCCCGCTTGGACAAGACATCGCTGATAGCCGTATCGATTGCACTGGCGAGAAGCCCATGGGCCTCATGGAGACTCGCGACGACTTCAGGCGCTACCCCTGCAATAAAGGGAAAAGGCCCGGGAGAGTCCGCGCTCTCCAATTGGATCCAGACCCAAGGCGCCAGACTGAGATACTGTTTTTTTGGCAGACGGTCCCAGATCTTCATGCTCGTAAAACGTAAAATATCGGACGTGAAACGTGTGCGCTTGACTTACCTTTCACGTTTTACCTTTCACCCACTCCAGCTTGCTGATCGAAGGTTCGTACAGAGCTTGAATGACCGTCCCATCGGGGTCGGAAAAGTAAAAGGAATAGCTGCCGTCGCGATGCTGCTTCGGCGGTGTTACGACCCGACCACCCAATTCAGACAGCCAAGGTTCAACCTTCCAATACATCCGGTCGACGTCCTCAGGACTCTCAAGAATCACGCCGATGTGATCCAACGATTGCCCTGTCAAAGGCTGATACGCAGCGAGCTCGGACGCCGGAATCTGGTGCAAGGCAAGATTATCCGGTCCGGAGCTGAAATATACGTTATCGAGGTCTGGCTCCCACACGACCTTCAT
>DATHTZ010000252.1:0-8357 GCA_035462675.1 Nitrospiraceae bacterium
AAGAACTGACGTGAGGCGTGAAACGTGAAACGAACTCCTCTCGTTCAGGCTATGATTTCTCGCTACTCACGTTTCACCTTTCACGTCTCACCTTTCACGTCTTCAAGATGAAAGCCCTCGTCACTGGCGCAACCGGATTCGTCGGCGGCGCAGTGGTGCGCGCGCTGGTCAAGAGCGGCATCGATGTCCGCGTCCTGGCCCGCGCCGGAGCAGACCTCCAAAATATTCGGAATCTGGCTGTCGAGCGTGTCGAAGGCGATCTACGCGATCCGGCCTCGTTGCGCACATCGCTCATCGGCTGCAAACAGCTCTACCATGTCGCAGCGCACTATGCGCTCTGGGCCAAAGACCCCTCGATCTTTTACGACATCAACGTCACCGGCACCAAGAATCTGCTGGAAGCGGCTCGCGATGTCGGCGTCGAACGGATCGTGTACTGCAGCACCATCGGCGCGATCGGCCTCCCGCCCGAGGGAGGGCTCGGCACGGAGGAGACCCCCGTCTCGCTCGAACAGATGGCTGGCCACTACAAACGCTCGAAGTACCTGGCCGAGCAAGAGGTCTTGAAGCTTGCGAAGGCAGGGCTGCCGATCGTCATTGTGAATCCGAGTGCTCCCGTCGGCGCAGGCGACGTGAAGCCGACCCCGACGGGGCAGGTCATCGTGGACTTCATGAAAGGCCGCATGCCGGCCTATATCGAAACCGGGATGAATATCGTGGATGTCGATGACGTGGCCGCCGGCCATCTGCTCGCGATGGAGAAGGGGCGGATCGGCGAACGTTACATTCTGGGCAACAAGAACTTGATGCTGCGCGAGGTGTTTGAAATCATGAGTCGCCTAACCGGCATCAAGGCGCCCACGATCAAGCTGCCCAGATTGGCAATCCTCCCGTTAGCCTATATCAATCAATGGATCGCGAATCTCACGGGCCAGTCCCCTCGTATCCCGCTGGAAGGGGTGAAGATGGCGAAATACAAGATGCACTACGATTGTAGCAAAGCAATCAGGGAACTCGGGATCCCACTCACACCACCGGAAGTCGCGCTGGGAAAAGCAGTGAAGTGGTTCAGAGATCACAAGTATGCCTGAGAGTTCAACCGTGAATCCTACGACTTCAACCTCAGCGCTCAACACTCAGCACTGATGGAGATCATCGCGCTCTTCTTCAAGACCATCCTTTTCCGTCCCTACGTCTTCGTGTTTCTAGCCGCGTTCTTATTCGCCGCGATCAAGCTGATTGGCTGGCCAAGAACCTGGCGTTTCTGGCTGATTAGCTGGACCACGCCCTTCGTCTGCGAACTTTCATCCACGCGCAATGGCATTCCCTTCGGGTGGTACCACTACAATGGCTCAACGGTGGGCCAGGAGCTCTACTTCTCCAACATTCCCTTCATGGCATCGATTTCATTTAGTTTTCTACTCTACGCCGCCTATTGTGTCGCGCTCTGTCTCGTTCTTCCAATCGGATCGCCCTCTGCTTCCACATGGCCAATGCTCAAACCGCTCCATCTTGATATGCGCACACGAACGAGTTGGTCGGTGCTCTTGCTGACCGCTTTCTTGTTTGCCTTTATCGATATGGTGATCGATCCGGTGGCACTCCGCGGCGACCGCTGGTTCTTGGGAAAGATTTATTACTATCTCGATCCAGGCTTTCACTTCGGCGTGCCCTTCGCGAATTATGTCGGTTGGGTTGTCGTCGGGCTCATCTCCCTCGCGATCTATTTTCCGCTCGAACGACAACTCCCTGCGCTCTCGCTGCCTCCGTCAGCCACGCCGCGCCTCCTGCTCGGTGTCGGCCTCTACTATGGCGTCCTGGCCTTTAATCTCGGTGTGACGTTTTGGATCGGTGAATCGTTCATGGGAATGAGCGGGCTGCTGATGCATCTGCCTGTCATCGCACTGCTGCTATTTCGCCTCGCAACAACACGCGACGTCTCGACATCGGGATAGCCCGGTGGCAATCAGACAAAAGAATTTGTATAGTGAACGGCAGCTCTCATTATTCACGAGAGTTCGTGATGAAACCGCTGAGAAGCCGGCGAGACGGGCGCGCGGAGCCGCGAGGGAAGGACGTATACTTGAAACAGTATGTTGACCGACTGAGCGGCGAGCCCGCCCGCCGTCAGGTGCGTCGCCACCGCGCTTGCGAGGTCAAGCGCCCTTTGTATGATCCTGGCGCGAAGAAAGACTACCTCAATGAGTTCTGATTTTCGTATCGGCGGGTGCAGTAGAAGTCTTCGTGAATAATGCGGGCTCATAGCCATGCGCACGAAACTGATCGTCTTCATCATCCTCCTAGTCCTTGGAATGATCGGTACCTTCGGGTGGATAGGGTATCAGTTGTTCACAACCGGCTTTAGCGCCAAAACCGAGCCGCATGCCCTGGAGGTCTTACTCGCACGGCAAATCCGCCATCTGGCCATCCCGATTGAGCAGCGAAACGCGCAGAATCCCGTCTCCTTGAACCCCGACGTGATGAAAGGGTCATTGGCGCATTTCGCCGATCACTGCGCCACCTGCCATGCCAATGACGGCAGCGGCGAGACCCCTATTGGCAAGAACGTGTACCCGAAGGCTCCCGATTTACGATTGGCCGACACCCAGTCGATGTCGGATGGAGAGATTTTCTGGGTAATCCACAACGGTATCCGCTTCACCGCGATGCCGGCCTGGGGAGAAGGCAACCCAGCGGAGGACAAGGACAGCTGGAAGCTGGTCCACTTCATTCGCCATCTTCCAAAACTGACGCCGGAAGAACTCGACCATATGAAGACGCTCAATCCCACGACGAAGAAAAACCTGGAGGAAGAAGCCGCCTTCGGCCAGTTCTTGCAGGGAAACGATGCAGCGGCGACACGGACCGAAAGCGGTCATCATCACTAACTCATCGACGCAGATTTAGGAAAGAGGATCCCCCATGCGGTTATGCCTGATTGTTACGCTCATGTGTTTGTTCGTTTCAATACCAAGCTTCGCTCACAGCGCCGACCAGCATGTGCTCGGAACGATCACAGCCATTGACGCGACCCATGTCGAGATCAAAACGGCAATGGGCCAATTGGTGAATGTGCGGGTGAACAAACAAACCCGGTTTAAGGACGAGAGCCATCCGAAAAAGGCCACCATGCCCGATGTGGGTAATCGTGTCGTCGTCAAGGCTGAAAAGATTGAAAAAAAAGGCGAGAACGTGTTGCTCGCCACCGACATTCATTTTTCCTCGGCCAAACGTCCACCGGCTCCCACTCCACCGGTTCCAGTTCAGTAGGATGATCCATGCCACCGCTTCACATTGCACCTGAGCACAACAACTTTTTTAGCGGTGGATTTCGCGCAGCGGTCATTCGAGTCCTGATCACAGGCATCGCCGTATTTCTTGCAGTGATGATCGTGCCCGGCATAGAAGTCGACTCGCTCCCTGCCGGGCTCGCCGCGGGTCTCGTGCTCACATTTCTGAACCTTTTGGTCCGACCCATTCTCTTTGTGCTGACCCTTCCCTTGATCGTCCTCTCGATGGGGCTCTTTCTCATTGTGGTGAACGCGCTCCTTCTGGAACTCACCGCATACCTGGTCGGCGGATTTTCGGTCACGGGATTCTGGCCGGCAGTCGGCGGCGCGATTGTGATCAGTCTGGTCACCATGATCCTCAACTCATGGACCTCTGACCGCCACCCGACGGAACGTCGTTCGTTCTCCCAACGCCCTCCCAAGATCATCAATCCCGACGAATAGCCGACCTGTCAGGATGCTGAAAAAGCCCGCCAGCGTCGTTCTCGCATCGTTCAGATCCTCAACGGGGACCCAGCCGCCTCACCACTCAACGGCGCACAGACATGGTGCTCCTTATTCGTCGCACCGTGCGCCCCAGAGGGTACGCCTCCGGTCTTCACTCTTTGCGGCCTTGCCCGCGGAACGGCGCGTCTTGGCGCGCCGGGGTTGGGCGGGTGAGAAGGTCGCCTTTTTGAGCATCCTGCGATGCATGTACTCCCGTTGCGCCACATGTGCGGCTCCTCGAAATTCTCGCGTGCTACCAAAATCTCCCGCCGTCTGCTGTTCCTTTTCATTGAATTGCTCATCGTGCATTGCTACAATGCGCTCCCTTGGCTGGTCTAACCCACGAATGACACCCACAGTTCCACAGAGCAAACCAATTCCAGAAACGCATCTCCAACGGACCTTGATATCCGTCATCAACGAGCTGCCCGTCGATGCGGCGCTCGCTGCCGTATTCCATCGCGACCAAGGCCCGCTGGTCAGCCATGCCGCACGAGGCTTTACACCTCGAGATATTCAATCCATCCTCAGAACACTTTCGGCCTCGGCCATCGCTGCATCGGCCCCTGCGAACGATCAGGAGAGCGGGCGCACCATTCGTCTCCGCTTGATTACGCCGGGTACGAAGTCGTTGCTCGGATCTCCCCTCCACTACCGGAACAAAACATACGGTTTCCTCGTCATCGGGCGAAAAGAGAGCGTCACGTTCGCGAAAAAAGAGAAGAGCTTGATGGAGCAGGCCAGCGACGAGGTGACGAGAGCATTGGAACGCGAAGGCCTCTTCGATATGAATGTCGTACTCAGCCGCCCGTTTGTCGCGCACGAGCCGGTCCCTCCTCCGCCCTCTCCGGCAGAACTATTTACGGCTCCGGCGTCGCAGCTCACACCGGAGCTCCAAGACAAGATTATGGCCGTCTTGACGGATGCCAACCAATACGTCGCCTACGATCGCATCTGGGCCTGCCGCTACGATCCCCTTGCGGGCAACGTCGAAGTCCTTGGACTGGCCGGCGATCTGAAGAGCGAGCAGAAGGACGGAAAGAAAGATCTCAAGCCTGGGCACCGCCTCACACTCGACAGCTCAGCCTCCGGATGGGCAGTCCGCCATCGTAAGCCACGCGTAGATCATGATCTCGCCTCCACACAGGGGCGATTCCTCGACCACAAATATCTGTTCAAGGACCGGCTTCTCTCCTCACTCGTCATACCGTTCTTCGTCCGGGGACAAGTCGGCGGGACCATTACCCTGGCCTCGAAAGAAGCCGGACGTTACCAACAGACAGATGCCCGCACGCTTGAACCGACAATTGTCAAAATTGCAGATGTTCTCCAGGCTCCAATACCGATGCCAACCAGCCAGGCCCCCGCTACTGGACCAGCGGGCATCTCCGGAGCAGCCATTGCCCCAGGTCCTTCGGAGCCCATCATCAGAAAACAAGAACGGCAGGCCGCGATCGGCGAGTTCAGCATGTTCCTGGCCACAGAAGTGCGTGAGCCGCTCGCCTCGATCCGCGCCCAATTGGAGGAAGTCACGGGGGAAGGCATCCTCGACTTCGACCCACAGACGCGCGTCGAGAACGCGATGCGTGACTTGATCCGAATCGAAGCCATCCTGAACGAGATTTTGGACTTTGCCAAACCACTCGAACTGACTCGCCGGCTCCTCCGCATTCCTGAAGTGATCGAGAGCGCGCTCACGGTCATTGCAACCGACCTCGAAGTCACCAGGATACAAGTAAGCAAGGACTATGCGACGATGATCGCACCGGTTCGCGGCGACGAAGCCAAACTCCAGCAAGTCTTCCTCAGTATTTTCAGGAACGCGAGTGAAGCCATGAACCCCGGTGGGCATCTCCACATTCAGGTCACCCAACATCGTGCGGGACGCGGTGTGGAAGATCAGGTCCTCATCAAGAACGATGGGGCTCCTATTCCGGCAGAAATCGTCGATAAAGTTTTTGAGCCGTTTTTCACCACGAAGCGGACCGGCATCGGTCTAGGCCTCGCCTCGGTGAAGAAGATCATTGAAGAACATGGTGGCTCGATTGCCATCGGCAGCGCGCCTGGCGAAGGGACCACCGTCACCATCCGTCTCCCTGGTCTGAGCCACGGTCCGTCCTATCGCGGACGCGGTCGCCGCCGTCCTCCCGCACGCCGCCCGGCCTGACATCGCAGGACGCTTAAAATCCCACCAGCGGCGTTCTCGCATCGTTCAGACCCTCAACGTAACCCCAAATAGATTTTCGGAGATCGGAATCGCTGTAGGCGATTTTCCGTTCGCCAAGATCTATTCTACGGGCGAACGGCTTACACGAAGTGCGGTATGTACCTCATCGGATCTTCACTCGCTGCGGCCTTGCCCGCGGAACGGGGCGTCTTGGCGCGCCGGGGTTGGGCGGGTGAGAAGGTCGCCTTTTTGAGCATCCTGGGGGAGTGCTCCCCTGTTGTGCCACTCGTGTGAGCCATCGAAGTCCTAGCGCGCATCGCTCCGTATCCGAGGCCAAAGCCGCCAGTTCCGATGGTTGGGGACGTGTCTTTGAGTAGCTCCGGAAGGCGAAAACCTCACTCGGACTCGGCATGAATGATCGCTTACGGACTGCAAGACGAAGACATGTAACACGTGAACCCGGTTGGTCCTTTCCCGACAGGATGGCGTGCAAGTATTGTTAAAGCTTGCCGACAATATGGCTCATGACAGCTAACGTCCTCGTTGAGCGACCGCTTTGGAACGCAGGGGAAAGCGTTCAGGTGCACGAAACGTATGAACTCGAACGCATTTTTATACAGCCGTCCGCTTGTCAAAAAGATTGAGACGTTTATCTGAGCTATCGGCATAATCACCGAACAACGTATCTCGGAAGAACTGCTCCACAGCCTTCGTCTTACCTCGCGACCACGTACCAAAGAACTTTGGTGCCAATACAGGCGTTTCTGAATAGCCAAGAATCAACTTTGATAAGCGAAACGTAAACTCCTCGTCATCGATATCGAAAAGACCATTTAACTTCTTCTCCACCGAAGCTGCATCCTTCGGAGCGCAACTAACCACAATTAAGGTCGAGGCTACATCTAGGGGGAGAACGTTCAGAGAGATACCTTCAATGTCTTCCAGACTAGGAGGTTCGTTTATGCTGAAGAAAGACGAAGCTGCAATGGTAGGCGTACGATCGCGAAGTATTCTTGTATGATGAATGACTTTGTCGTACTCCTCTTCAATCATGATCCGGTCGTACTCGCATTTGTATCTATAGACTAGCCAAGATTTCGCCATATGCTCTACCGCGATGATGCCGGCAGGCGATGGTTCTGCTTCGAGATCAAGACCAAGGCTTACTCGTTTCTCGTATCCAGCTTGAATCTTGATCGCTCCGTCCATAGTTGAATGCAACTCCCTCAAGATCGGGCGATATGCAAGAAGATATAGTTGCCCCACATCGCCAACATCAATTGCTTCTGTGTCTATTCTTTTAAATAACTCTCTGTCGTGTTTGGCGCAAAGCCCAGTAAACGTTGAAGCATTATTTCGCCCTATTGTCTTCAATTCAATGACGGGGCCTTCTCGCTCATCAATACGACCCTGAAATCCAATTACGTGGCCGTTCTGCGCAATGAGCTCGAGCGTTCGCGCGTTCTGCACGGTATGGGCCCGAATCGCCAACTTAGGGCATTGCATTGACGGCACCAAACACTTCCGAAGGCTCTTTCCTTGGCTCTCGAAGAAATGTGACCGCATTTCCTTGTATGGGTCATCCATGAGCTCAACGCCTGACGCAAGATGCATAACAATCAATAAGACTAATCCACACAAGATGCGGATTTCTGATTTTCTATCCTGATAACACGTCTCGGGATTTTTGCCGAGGGCCTGTCAACCCTCTGGCCTTCAATTGTTTACTCCCTGCCACAGGTTTATCATGGCATGTTATGAGGATCAGCATAACACCACCTGGTTCAATGAAGCTCCCCGCAGCAAGCTGCGAGGTATCTTGCAAAATTCTCCGAAGCCGATACCCTCCTTCTCCAAGGCTACAAAGGATTCTCCTCGCCTTCATCCCGATAGCAAGCTGTGAGGTATTCGGCGAAGGAGAATGAATTCAAAGCTGGTCTACCGGACAACGATCACCTGCCAACCGTGATTGGGGACCTAGAAATACACTATCGTTATCTTGACGTCGCTATGGAGCCAGGGAGATCCTCTCCTGTAACTCTGTTTTAGGGGAGTGCCCGAGGCTGCCCTTCACTGCGCGCATCAAGCAGCTCTCATTTTTCCCAATGATCCTTCCAAGCTCGCTACCTTATTTTCATAGGAGGGTGGGCTGCTTGGCCTCCCACTGCGCGCGTCCAACACGGGCCTTCCCAGGCCGCGCGTCGCGCGAGCACAGAAGGCCAACAGGCCACCCTCCCTTTTATCTTCCCCCACTTCACCCTCAAGGGGAGTGGCCGAGGTTGCCCTTCACTACGCGCATCGAGCGATATACATGCTCCCTCCAAGCTCGCTCGTGTTCCCTCTCTTGGAAGGGCACTCATGTTGGTCTACGTGCGGCCGTCGAACGAGGCCCGGCTTAGGGCGCGTGTTACGGG
>DATHTZ010000253.1:0-2945 GCA_035462675.1 Nitrospiraceae bacterium
CGGGCGACAGACGGAGCGCGAGGTGGAAGACTGGCTGAAAGCTGAGGAACTAGTGCGCAAAGAAATGAATGATCGCCGTTAGGCTCTCTCACTCCAGAAATAGAGAGCGGGGTAGTGTCTGTGCTCCTTATGCTCGGGCAACGGGAAGTTTACCCGGCCTCCCCTGCCTAGCCCGTCTCGCTCGTCCTACCTGTCACCTGTCATGGCCCTTGGCAGCGGTCGTGGTGGCTGGGTCGTGATCACCATGCGTAGGCTTCTGGCGCAGACCCGCCTGGACCGGGAAAGATCTCGTCAAGCCGTTTGAGTGTGTCCTGGCTCAACGTGAGACTTAAGACCCGCATTGTGCCGTTCAATTGCTCCATCGTGCGCGGTCCGATAATCGGTGAAGTGACGACCTTTTGGTGCAGCAGCCAAGCGAGTGCCACATCGGCCGGGCGCTCGCCGAGTTGTGTGCATAGCGCCTCATAGGCTTCTAGCTTGGGGCGATAGGTCTCGATATCTTTTTTCAGATCTTTGCTTGCGCGTCGACCGATCGTTGCCGGCTCCAAGGCCCCGGCTAACAGCCCTCGCGCGAGCGGGCTCCAGGGGATCAGGCCGATGCCATAGGCCTCGCAGGCTGGAATCACTTCTAACTCGATTGTCCTCTCGTTCAAATTATAGAGACTCTGCTCCGACACGAGACCGAAGAAGTGGCGGCTGCGAGATAATTCCTGCGCCTGGGCTATATGCCAGCCGGCGAAATTGCTGCTGCCCGCGTACAGAACTTTGCCTTCCCTGACCAATTGCTCCAGCGCCTGCCAGATTTCCTCCCACGGCGTCTCCCGATCGACGTGATGCATCTGATACAAGTCGATGCAATCTGTTTGAAGGCGACGCAGGCTTGCCTCGCAGGCCCGCTTGATGTGCAATGCCGATAAGCGAGACTGATTCGGCCATGCGCCCATTTTGCCAAACACCTTCGTTGCCAAGACGACTTTCTCGCGCCGTCCCCCACCCAGGGCAAACCAGCGCCCTACAATCTGCTCGGTCCACCCTTCGCCCACTTTCCAACCATAGACGTCCGCCGTGTCGAAAAAGTTCAGGCCCAGCTCCAGCGCTCGATCCATGATGGCAAAACTGTCCGCTTCGCTTGTCTCCGGCCCGAAATTCATCGTGCCAAGACAGAGCCGGCTGACTTTCACCCCCGACCGACCGAGATGAACGTACTCCATACGCACGATCCCTTGTCACACACGCGAATGACTGATTCTAGATCGATGGGGCAAAGGGAGGATATTCAAGATTCCTCCTCTTCAATGTCCTCGATCGACTGTTTGAGCGCCTCAACAAAGGCTTCCGGCTGAGCCAGAGCGTTCTCCGTCAGTTGGAATTCAGAGACCAGCACACCGGCCTGGTCCACAATGATCAACCGATACCCCTGTTTCACAAACACGCCTGCTCTTGATGTGATGCCATACGCACGAGCCTAACATAGGGGGAAAGAGATTTCATGCCAGGAAATCGAGGAGGGAGAGAACCCGTCGCACCTCTTGACGAAGCAGTCACAGTGCGGCATTCTCCAGAGGACCGCAGGAAAAGATTGAGAAGGAGACACCATGGCCATGGCATCTGTCATGCTACCGCTCGGAACACCTGCTCCTCCATTTGCGTTGCGCGATGTGGTGAGCGGTCAGATCTACTCGCTCGACTCGTTTACCGACAAAACTGCCTTGCTGATTATGTTCATATGCCGTCACTGTCCCTATGTGGTACATGTCGAGCAAGGGATCGCCAAGATAGGGCAGGATTACAAGAATACAGGGCTTGGTATCGTCGGCATCAGTAGTAACGATCCGGCACAATATCCGGATGACGCGCCGCCAAGACTGAAAGAAATGGCCGAGCGCTTGGGCTTCACCTTTCCTTTCTGTTTTGACGAAACCCAGGACGTTGCGAAGGCCTATCGGGCAGCCTGCACTCCAGACTTCTATCTCTTCGATCGGGAACGGCGGCTGGCCTACCGCGGGCAGCTCGACGACAGCCGCCCCGGCAGCAGCAAGCTGGTCACGGGCCGTGATCTACGCACGGCAATTGACGCAGTGCTAGCCGGGAAATCGGTCGACAGCAATCAGAAGGCGAGCATTGGGTGTAGCATCAAGTGGAAACGATGAGAAGAGGAATGGCGGCTTGGTAATCTCCTGTGCTTGCGCAATGTGCAGCCTGAGAGGGCCCTCGGTGGACACGCGCAGGAGAGCTAATCTGTTCACCCAGGCTACGAGAGGATACGGAAGAATGATCGAACTGCGGTTACTGCACCAGGTGGGATGCTCAGTTCGGAACAGTAGACTGCCCCTGCTTATTTCTCCAAGAATCCAAGAACCAAGACCTACGGGGTCTTCACGCACCGGAACCCGGTGCCCATACCCCTGGCCGACGGCAAATGGGAGTCCCGATCTGAGGAGCGCAAATCCTTCGGTCCGCTGCCCCAGGAGCCGCCACGTATCACTTTGGACTGGCCCTTTAGCGGCCCTGTCGGATTCTTCGACGGGCTGGACGCATAATAGTCCGGGTCATACCAATCGCTGACCCACTCCCAGACATTTCCGGCCATGTCATAGAGGCCATAGGGACTCTTGCCTTCTTCATACATCCCCACCGGCGACAAGACATAATGATCGCTCCACTTCTCTTTCCTCATGTTCGCATGAAACCCCGTCGGCAGCTCATTCCCCCAGGGATAGGTTCGGCCATCTGTCCCCCGCGCTGCCTTCTCCCACTCCGCCTCGGTCGGTTGGCGCTTGCCGGCCCAGGCGCAGTATGCGACCGCATCCGCCCAATCTACACTGACGACAGGACGATTCTGGTGCCGGGTTTTGTTCATAACGCTCCATTCCGGCGGGGCGTCCTGGGACGTACTTTCCAAGAACTTCGCGTATTGCCCCACCGACACCTGGTACTTATCCATG
>DATHTZ010000254.1:0-2031 GCA_035462675.1 Nitrospiraceae bacterium
AACATGAGTTCCTCGACTTCCGCCGCCGCATACCACTCTTGGAACAACTGGTGCTGAAATTCGATCGCACCGTCGGTTCCCGCCGCCCGCACCAGCAAATGCACCCTAACTAACCCCCCCAGTGAGGTCCCCCGGCTCTGCCGGGGTGGCAGTAGACGTTTGACGTTTACGGCGGTCGTCCATCGACGAAGCTTCTGATCGTGAGCCACCAAGCACACGAAAGGAAGCTTCACGATGGACGAGTATGAAAGCCTAAGCCACAGCAAGTGGGAGTGCAAATATCACGTTGTGTTCATTCCCAAGTGCCGGAGAAAGACCTTGTACGGGGAGCTGAGACCGCATCTCGGCGAGGTCTTCCGCAAGCTTGCACTGCAGAAGGAAAGCCGAGTCGAAGAAGGCCATCTCATGCCGGATCACGTTCACATGATGATCTCGATTCCACCAAAATACGCGGTCTCGCAGGTGGTTATCAAGGGCAAGAGTGCCATCCATTTGGCCCGTGTCTATGGGGAAAAGAAGCGCAACTTTGTAGGACAGCACTTCTGGGCCAGAGGGTACTTCGTCTCAACGGTAGGTCGAGACGAAGCCGTGATACGGGAGTACATCAAGAGGCAGGAGCAAGAGGACAATCGCCTGGAGCAAATGAATCTATGGCGTTGATTGGCCACCTTCAGGTGGCCCAACAAATTGGGGCCGCGTCAGCGACCCCACCAGCCGCTTTAATACCGACTCCATATCATAGTGACTTGGCTATGTAGGGGAATGAGGTGATGGATCTGACGAGCGTTGGGTTGCGTTCGATGTAAAATGCAGCCTCATCGAGTTTAGCGTTGACGTCGTCCATGGATTTGAGGGCGTAGTTCTTGAATATTTTCTCCCGAATTTCGTCCCAGAGATTTTCCTGAGGGTTTAACTCAGGCGAGTAAGGCGGGAGGAGTTGCAGGATGATATTGGTGGGGATCTCGAGTTCGTCGCCGTGGTGATTGCCGGCTCCGTCCACAAAAAGCAGGATGAAGTCCTTGGGATATTTCTTCGCCAAGGTCTCCAGAAAAATCTGAAAGCATTCGGTATCGGGCGCCGGCATGATTAGGTAGACACAAGTTCCGTCCTTTGGGCTGACTGCGCCATACAGATAGACATATTCGCGAATGAGCTGGCAAGCGACCTCCGGCCGGATGCCGATGGGTGCCCAGCACGGTCGCGGGCGGTTCATCCGACCGAACCGCGCTTCATCGGCGAACATGATGCGCAAGCGACGGCCACGCCTGGCGGCAGCCCGCCGAGCTTTCCTCACAGCATTGGGAAAATCGTTTTTTTAAAAGCGTTTTGAGCCGCGATGTCGCGTTTGGGATGGAACGGACGCGGCATCAGCTTGCGCCAGCCATGCCGAGCAAGAAGATTGTAGACCGTGCTCTTGCTGGTCTCGTGCCCGATGGCCTTTTCGTAGGCCACCTTGAGGTCGTGGATGTTCAACAGTTCGCCCGCCCCGGCGGCTTTGGCAAAGCCCGTCAACAAAACCTTTTCCTCAGCCAGGGTCATGTTCTCGCGCTTGCGACCGCCGCTCGGCTTACGTCTCAACGCCTTGAGCCCGCCGTGGTCATAGGCCATGTGGACCCGGTTCACCGTGCTCAGCGACACTCCCATCGCTTCCGCGATCGCAGGCTGCGTCATTCCGCTCTCGCGAAGCAACACCATCTGGATGCGCTGGCGCTGCTCGGGATGTCCTTTCCAACGCAGCGCTGTTTTCAAACGCCGGATCTGTGTTTTCGTGCATTTGACCATCTGCCTCTCCGAATCAGATCAGATGGTCAGAGAGAATCACGCCCCAACTCTCGAATACAATTTACTCTGGGACTCGGTGTCTTGATACCGTAGGCCCTCGATTCAATGAGCTATGGAAACGGTATCAGCCGGGAGATTGACGAGGAGTTGGGTTGCGCCGTCGACCCCCAGCATATTCGCTATCTCGGTGCCTTCCGCGACCACGCAGCGGGCCTCGCCGACACCGAGGTGGTGGTGAAGCTCTATGCT
>DATHTZ010000255.1:0-4299 GCA_035462675.1 Nitrospiraceae bacterium
AGGATTGCCGCAATTCTTGAGTGCTGTTCTTCATGATCCCTTAATGTTCCTCTCGCAGCAGCGGCCCCATCACCGTCTCAATGGTGTCTTCGTCAAATCCTCGCTGGCTCAAGAGTCTTGCAACTCGACCAAGCGTCTTTGCCGAAGAAGTAGTCCGGCTTGCCATCGTGACCACTTGCATGGCCAGGTCTCGTTCACTCACCTTGCGATAGGCGGCCCGCAGCGTCGCGTGCACGATGTGTTCAGGACAACCGGTGGCGAGCAGCTCGTCTTGCAGGCGCGCTCGCCCCATCGGCATGCGTGCGAGTCGCCGATCGACCCAACGGGCAGCGACCGCGACATCGTCGAGGTATCGCAACGAGATCAGCTGCCGAACCGTTGCGCGAACCTGAGAGGAAGACGCCCCCTTCGCTGCAAGCAATCGTTCGATCTGCGCCGTCGTACGATCGCTGCGGGCCAGTGCGCGCACCGCGAGTTGCAGCCACTGATCGGAAGATGGTGCCGCCTTACTTGTGAATCGCCTACTCACCGACCGTTAGCCTAAGAAGGCCGTTATTCGTGAAACGTGAGACGGGAAACGTATCACGAAGATCACCGTATCTCGTCTTGGCCATACCTCCCACGAACTACGTTCACGTTTTACGTTTCACCTTTCACGAACGACCGTGTCAGGCGGCGTGTTAGACGCCGACTTTGTGCGGTCGCCGCTCCTCGCGTTTCTCCTAAGTCTTTTTTTCGTCTTTCACCGACACGGCAGGGAGCTTCTCAGTCGTGCGCCCAGGTAGACCGGCCAAGTCACGCAGTTTCCCTTCAATCTCACGCGCCAACGTCTGATTACTCAAAAGGAAGTCCCGCACCGCATCGCGCCCCTGCCCGAGTCTCTCACCCTGATAGGAATACCAAGCCCCGGACTTCTCCACCACTTTCTTCTCGACCCCGAGATCGACCAACTCGCCGGTTTTCGAGATACCCTGCGCAAACATGATGTCGAACTCCGCCTGCTTGAACGGAGGCGCCATCTTGTTCTTCACCACCTTCACACGCACCCGGCTGCCGGTCACCTCCTGCCCTTCCTTGATCGACTCAATGCGGCGGATATCCAGCCGCACAGACGCATAGAACTTGAGTGCGTTGCCGCCGGTCGTCGTCTCCGGGTTGCCGAACATCACGCCGATCTTCATCCTGATCTGATTAATGAAAATCAGGGTCGTCTGCGACTTAGAAATAGCCGCCGTCAATTTGCGAAGGGCCTGCGACATAAGCCTCGCTTGCAGCCCCATATGCGCATCCCCCATTTCGCCTTCGATTTCGGCTCTTGGCACGAGCGCTGCCACAGAGTCCACCACGATGACATCGATTGCCCCACTCCGGACGAGCGTCTCGGCGATTTCTAGCGCTTGTTCACCGGTATCGGGCTGCGACACCAACAGATCATCCACCTGCACACCCAGCTTCTTGGCATAGGTCAAATCCAGCGCATGTTCTGCATCGATAAAGGCGGCAGTCCCACCGGCCTTCTGTGCTTCTGCAATCGCGTGCAGAGTCAGCGTCGTCTTGCCCGAGGACTCAGGCCCAAAGATCTCAATCACCCGGCCGCGGGGAAGCCCACCGACGCCCAGGGCAATATCGAGTCCAAGAGACCCGGTTGAAATCGCAGGAATATCCACCAAGGGATCGGCCCCCCCCAGCTTCATGATGGCGCCCTTCCCATATTGTTTCTCAATTTGGGACAAAGCCAGATCCAGCGCGCGCTTCTTATCGTCTTTTTCAGCCATGGTTGCTCCTCGGGTGATAGAAAGAACGGTGGATTATACCCAGTCGAGCGGAAGAAACCTAGCAGGATATTGTGAAGAAGGTCATCTCAAGGTCACACGTCTAAGGGAGGTTGAACGCACGCTAGAGGACACGCGCGGACTCAGAGGGAGCCAGATGTGGAGTGGGCTTTGGTAAGGAGAAACGGAAATGGAAATCTTGTTGGCTCGAATGAGGGGCCTGGTCGATCCAACCTTCAGCCGTCACGGATTCATTGGATTTTGACTTGCCTTCAGGGTAGAAGCAAAACTTCAGGTACTTTTGTCGATCTCCTTGTTTTTCATCTGGATTCAGCGAACCTATTATTTCCAGGTGATCGTCCAAGACATCCAAGGCTTGATTCAGGAATGACCGCAACATATTCTTGGTGATGGCTTGATTGAAGGGCTCCTCGGAGTCGAACGGCTCGGATGCGCGACTCTCGACAGGGATCAACGCCAGGGCAACGAAGAGAACTGCGGCTGACACGCGGTATCTCATACCAGTTACTGTATAAAAAGAACCATCCGTCGTCAAGAGGGCGTGACAGAATATTGTTCCACCGCACTCTCTCACTCGGCTCACACGACTCACTACCGCACTTACTCGCCATGGCCTGCGTGACCGTACTAAAGATCATGAGATTCAGCGCCACTCCGAACCAAGTCAGGATGAATCTCGCACAGAACTATGGACCTCTACCTACCAGATTTCGAGACAGCGACATACGTGACGCCTGCCGGACAAACCCCACAAGCCACACCCTGCACACATTCTCGAATTCCTTGACGATTCAACGATCAAGGCCTACAACTTGACGAATGCTTTCCCCCTTCGTGCTGACTCCTGCCAATCACAAACCGACAGTCCTCATCATCGACGATGAGGCTGCCCCCCGCGCGGCCCTCACACAGATCCTTAGGCAGAACTTCCACATTTTCACCGCGGAAAATGCAGGCACAGCCCAGGCGATCCTCGACAACCACGGCGTCGATCTCGTAACGTTAGATTTGAAATTGCCGGATCGTTCCGGATCGGACCTCTTAAAAGACATCAAGCGCTCACATGCCGAGACTGAAGTCATCATGGTCACAGCGTACGGTAGTCTTCAATCGGCGATGGATTGCGTCCGCCACGGTGCTGCGGGCTTCCTCCTGAAACCTTTCAATGCCTCAGAATTGCTGGCCATTTCCTTGCAGACCGCTCAGAAGAAGCTGCGGCTCGATCAACTACGCCCGCTCGTCACCAACTCGACGATACTCTGGGACCCAGAGCCGGCTTGTACCAACTCCTGGAAGGCCCTCATCAACGACTATGTCGCCATAAACGGCACGGGATCGCTCTCCGCATCGAATAACGATCAGATGTCGCCCTTGGTTCCCCTGATCTCCGACATCTTAGAAACTAAGGATCGCCACCTGCTCAACCACGGAAGCCGCGTGAGTTTTTATGCGACACTGACTGCCAATCGACTCAGCCTTTCCATTGCCGATCAGCGGTCACTTGCACTCGGCGCACTCATACACGATCTCGATTTAATCAGCGTCCCGGACAGTCACGTGCTGAACAGGGAGTCCAACCCGCAGACCCATTGCCCCGACCTGGGTGCGAGGATGGGCCGAGCGATGGGATTATCAGCCGACGTCGTGCAGATCATTGCCCTCCATCACGAGCGATGGGACGGAACTGGCTACCCGTTTGGCTTACAAGGAGACAGCACATCCCTGCTCGCCCGCATTGTCGGCATCGCCCAAGTGTTTGACGACCTGACCGCCGAAAAGCCAGAACGATCGTCTCTCTCCTTCAACGAAGCCCTGCAACAGATCGAGCAGCAAGCCGGCACCGCCTTCGATCCCGCACTGACCGAGATCTTCTGCCACACCATGCGCGAACAACCACCGCAGCAGTAAAGAACGCCTCTCAACATTGTTTGCCTCTTGCTCTCAAAACGGTGTACATGAAGCGGACCTCGTAGGACGATTGATCCATTGCACCATTGAATGAAGCTCCCCATACTCCGCCGATGTAGCCGCTTCGGCTACGAAGGCGGAGTAACTGCAGGATATTCGGTGAAAGAGAATCAAATCAGATTCAGATAGAATCATTTTAGATTCAGACAGAATACCCTGTTGGATCACTCACTATGCGGAATAAATGTGATGGGTACCTGCCAAACACCTTTCCAATCCTATCGTTTTGAATTTTTCTGCCATCCCTCATCAGCACGACTACGCTTGGCCCAGTCCTTGCTCCCGCCTAGAAGTATTGTGGGACAGACACTGACAGGTATTGTAGGACAGACCTTGACAGGGGAAGCCGATCTGTGCGAGTTAATCCACCAAAGAATAACCTAGTGCATTTGCATCTAGGAGTCTGCCGAGTCGGAGGGTCGCACCCCTCAGATTCCCGATCGTCGGTCCCGAGGTACTCTCCGATGCGCCTTCCACCCGCATCAGTTACTCAAAGCGGCCACTAGTACAAGAAATTGGGGGGACACATGTCGATCAC
>DATHTZ010000256.1:0-2528 GCA_035462675.1 Nitrospiraceae bacterium
TGTGTCGGGTGATCGTCTTGAGAGGGACGTGTGCGCTTGATGGCGAGATAATAAATCATCACGCCGATGAGAAGCACCAGGAGTACCCAGCCCAGGGGACGGACTTCCCATCCGGTATTCATGCGGCCTTCTGGGGAATGCCCATGAGTCGCGCCTGCGCTTCGCTGAGGAGGGACTTCCAGCATCGGGGACAGTAGACCCCGGCATGACGGACCACCAGCAGGAAATCCTGTTTCGGAAGGATTCGCGCGTGTTTGTTTGGCATCTTGTAGGCGCATCGGGGACAGGTGAGAGAGCCAGTCTTGCGTTGACAGAGGGGACAGGCCACATCCGCGCATCCACTCAGGTCAAAAAACTGAAGTCGGGTCCGGCCCTTTTCGGTTAGTGCATGCCCTGCACTGATCCGTTCCAGCAATTCTTGCCGCTTGAGATGGGAGAGGTACGAACGAGCCGTGGGCGCAGAATAGCCAAAGGCCTGCACCAGATCCTTGGCCCGCACCGCCTGTCTGGCCTTCACCAGCAGCAGCGTTTGATGCTTATTGGTCTTCATTCCCTGCCTTCGGATCGATGTGATATTTTCTGAGGGCTAACCGCTCCCCATACCGTTCCAACGCGGCATGGGTAGGCACCTGAGACAGCCCCACGGTTTTGAGAAACCCTCGAATCTGGTTATACGTCAACCGCTTCAGGCCCAAGTCCCACAAAGACTGACAGGATGAGCCCGATCTTCGCATGCTTCGGCAGGATCGGACGGGACCCGACTTTTCGCAAGTCTTTCACAAAGGCGTGATGCTGCTCGGTCAGCGCGCGTTGTACCACTCGGCTGATGCCCTCCCGCTCGGCCAGCCGGGGATTCACTTGCAGCACCTGCAATACCGCTGACGCATCGCCCGCTTCGGCGGCTTCCAGCAGCTCACCCATGGGCTTCTTCCATACGAGGAGGGACGTGAGATTATCGACCGCCGCTTTCAACTCAATCCGCATGTCGTCAGCATGATGTTGGGCTTCCTGCTTCAGGCGCTGCATGGCACTCTGTGGCAGTGTTTCCTCCAATAACAGGCCGCTAGTGGGATCAGTTCTGTGTTCAAGCCGCCGGACAAGCCGGTCCACTTTCTCCAAGGTGGTTCGTAACCAGGCGCCAAAGAGTTGGTCACCGGAGGGGGGCAAGGGGGTGATGCTGGGATCCACGTGCGTCACAATCCTGGCCAAGAATATGGGTGCTGCAGAATAGGCCTTCGCCCAATCAATCGGTATCGTCTGCTCCGAGAGCAACCGTTCTCCCGCAGGTGTCAATCCTCCGCTGGCAGCCTGCTCCACCATCTCCGCCACTAAGCGAGCCAGAAGGATCAGGCTCTCCGCCTTCCACCCCTCCGCTTCCAAACGGTCACGCCAGTGTTCGGGTAAATTCTTCATGGGCTTGATTATTCATAGACTATCTCAACCGCGCAACAATCCGACATGGCTCTCTTCATCCGTGTCGGAATTTTGATTGTCTATGTCCATCACGCTATACCAAGGAGGGCCGCACTCCAACGGTGATCAGAGGAGAGACCTGTCGTGTTGTTGACCGTCAAGACACTGTCCCAGCGGTTACAGATCAAACCTTCGACCCTCTATGCCTGGGCCAACCAAGGCAAGAGCCCCTGCCGGAAGATTCATGGGTTAGTCCGGTTTGATCCGACTGACATTGACCGCTGGCTGGCCTCGTTCTCTCCTCAACAATCCGAGCCTACAAAGATCCGAACTCGCAAGACAGACCACATTGACCTGGAGCACCTGATTGCGAGCGCGAAACGCGCGGTCTATACTGCCGGCCACGGGGAAACCATAACACCGAGTCCCACTGGAAAGGAGTGAACGGATGGGACTCATGAGGAGAGGGACTACATGGTGGATGTCATTTATGTATCAAGGCCAACAAGTGCGGAGAAGCACAGGGACGACGGACAAGCGGCTCGCCGACGCCATACTCGGACAGGTCAAAGTCCAGATTGTCGAAGGGCGATTCTTTGACAAGTGTAAAGAACAAGAGCGGACGTTGACGGAACTGCTGGACCGCTATCTCAGTGAGCATGCCTCGCGGCGGGCCAATTACCGCCGAGACCTGACCAGCGTGAAGAATTTGAACACGTTCTTTGGCAATCCCACATTGGATCAGGTCACACCTAAACGCATCGTCGCCTACAAGAACCAACGCTATACCGATGGGGTAAAGCTGGCCACGATCAACCGGGAGTTGGCGAGCCTGAAAAAGGCGTTTAACCTCGCCCGTCGTGAGTGGGAATGGTGTGAGGATAATCCCGTGTGCCGCGTGTCGATGGAGCAGGAACACAACACGCGGGATCGGTGGTTGACCGCCGATGAGGAAGCACGGATCGTGCGCGTGGCTCCTGCGTGGTTGCGGGAGTTAATGATCTTTGCCATCCATACCGGCATGCGCCAAGGGGAGATCCTCGGTCTCACATGGACCGGGGTGGATCTGTTTCGGAGAACCGTCACCGTGTTTAAATCGAAGAACGGGGAGCGAC
>DATHTZ010000257.1:0-1999 GCA_035462675.1 Nitrospiraceae bacterium
CCGTAGAGACGGTCATGGTTGAGCAACACACTCACGCTCGGCTCCAGCATTATGTGACACGATTGGTGCAGGAACCAGCGGAGAGCCTTCCATGAGCACCGACCCCCCTAAACGCGAGAGCATGTCCATTGAGGAAACAACCATATTGGGAAGCTCTATTCGCTGACCATCGGTGTGCCGGATCGGCAGCGCGTCTTCGTGAGTGCAGCGATTGTCCGTAGTTGAGGATTCACCTGTACACGGTCTAGTTTCCGGAGGTCAGTCAATCTTCAAACGAGGTGGAGCAAGGGACATGGCAAATCACGACCGTAGTCTCGAGCACAGACTCCACTCAATTTCAGTGGCGACCATCACGCGGCGCGGCGTTGTGATGGCGACGCTTGCTGCGGGCTTCGCCTTAGCCGTGCGGCCGGTCTCAGCCGAGACCCTCACGACAGACCAGATTGGGCTGACGGCGGGTGAGATCAAGATCCGGACCAGCGATGGGCACATTCCAGCCTATCGAGCGAGGCCCGAGCAGGGAGCCGCGCTGCCGGTTGTGCTCGTCGTACAAGAAATATTCGGAGTCCATGAACATATCAAGGACATCTGTCGTCGATTCGCCAAGCTGGGGTACCTGGCTATCGCGCCTGAGCTCTATGCCCGCCACGGTGATGTCTCAACGCTGTCCAACATCGATGAGATCATCGCCAAGGTGGTCTCACAAGTGCCGGATGCGCAGGTATTGGCCGATCTTGATGCCGCCGTGGCGTGGGCAGCAGAGTCGGGGGAGGGGAAGGTCGAGAAACTCGGTATCACGGGCTTCTGTTGGGGAGGAAGAATTGTATGGCTGTATGCGGCACACAATCCCAAGCTGAAGGCAGGGGTGGCCTGGTATGGGCGGCTTGTTGGCAAACCCAGCGCCCTGCAACCGAACCACCCCATTGATAGGGCTTCATCCCTCAAGGCCCCGGTGTTGGGGCTCTACGGAGCGGAAGATCGCGGGATCCCGCTCGACACCGTCGAGCAGATGCGGCAAGCGTTGCAAACAGTGCAGAGCCCCTCACGAATCGTGGTCTATCCGCATACCCCACATGGGTTCTATGCGGACTATCGGCCAAGCTACAGAGAGGAAGAGGCAGAGGATGGTTGGAGACGATTGCAGAACTGGTTTAAGCAATACGGTGTAGCCTAATGTGTCTAAGCGCCGTTGGGGATCGATCAATGATTCATAAGCGCCCACCAAGCCTGGGATAGGGGGCTCAAGCGCATAGGATTCCCCCGACGACACCTCCTTGGTTAATAGCTCAGTTAATTGCCGTATGTTGCTGAGTTCTCGCCACAGAAATCATGACTCTCCGTGTCCTGTTCCCCTATTTCTCATATTTCTCATACGTCATTGTCCTCGCCCCCATCGGTTCGGCTTTGCGCAGCGCTATGGGCGCCTTGATATGAGGTTTTCCGAGGAACTCGTCCACAATCTCTGCCGCTTTTTTCTCGCGGTACCCAGGGTAATGGCAGGGCAAATTATGCTGAGGATGTGCAACGACTGTCCGGTCATTGCCCTCCTGTCCGTCGAGGCAATTCCTGTCTGATGTCTTCAATATACTTGAAACTGACGAGACATTGAGATTTAGACATTTCCACTGCCGGCGGTTTCATGTTTCCTCATCAAGCCTTTAATGTATCCAATCGAATCCAGTCGAGTATCCAATCAGATTCTGGACTGGCCGCATGGTTGTTTTTGGTTTCACGCCAATTCTTGGCGGTGTTACGGTGCATCTCTGCACAAGAGCTAAACCCGCAGTCAGCCGGTTTACTACCATGAGCTCTCCATTTTTCTTATGGTGTGATGCGGTGCGGTTCAGCCAATTCGGGGAGTGGATAATAAAAGAGATTTGCAAGCCAAAGCTAAGCTGGGGGAGGTGAGACGGCCCTAGCTGGTTGCCTTCGAAATCATGAGTCTCGTTTTCTATTGCCCTGTGCTCCCAGTAAGCCGCTCCTTTTAAATATCACTCAC
>DATHTZ010000258.1:0-2990 GCA_035462675.1 Nitrospiraceae bacterium
AGATTGCCGAACCGCTCCGTGGCATTGCCTCCATAGTCATTGTGCTTATTCTCACAATGCTCGTATAACGGCTCCGTGAAAAAAGTACCCCAACCTTGAGAAAACTATCCTTCCTCTCAGGTCGTCTGAGGATAGGCGATCTAAAACTCGTAAACCGCAGGTTGCTTTCTAATTGGGTTCAACCGATATTTTCCATTAGGGTCTAAAAACAGGCGAGAATTTTACCGGCAAGTCGAAGGTTTTTGATTGGTTCCAGAGGCCTTCAAAGCACTCGCGGTGACGCATCGCCACCGCCAGCTTGAGTATGTTCTTGCGGCCCTCGGTGGTGATGTATCCGGCCTTGGCAAACAGCTTGAAGCGCAGGGTCTGTAGCGTGTGTTGTACGTCCTTGCCGCGTGATTCGGGGGCCTCGGTGGTGCTCGCCTTGAGTGCCGCCTGCCGAAACAGGCTCATCAAATTATAGGCCAGCATGACGGTGTTCAAGCATGCCTCGGTGGCACAGAAATCTTGCACGCAAAAGCTGTCCGCTGCGAAGTCATATTTCAACTCCTTGATCCGATTCTCGCAATTGGCGCGCCCTCGGGACGTGCGCCATATCTCCTGCTCGGGCAAATCCAGACTCGTCACGATCACGCCGTAGCGATAGTGACCGTGCCCCGGGTCATCGGCAAATAAGGACACGGTCTTACCCTTGGGGTGGTCGCGATACTTGATGTGTTGACGAATCGCCACGACCTTTCGCGGCGTCTTCCAACTCGGACTCTGGTAGTCGAAGCTGACCAGATCGATGCCTTCATCGAGACTCCACCAGCCCGTCTGCGCCACCAGCGCCCGTTGCAGCGGCGGTTGGAGTTTGGCGGCCACCAGGAAAGGAATCTTCCGTTGCTCCAGGTCTCGCAAGAAGGCGTCATCGCTGAATCCGCTGTCGGCGCGCAGCAAGCCCACACGCTTAGCCCCCAGTCGCTCCAGCGTGGCCGCCAGAAAGCCACTACCGTTGTTGGCGGTATGACGGTTGCCGGGACGCAGCCAGAGATTGGCCACCATACGCGTATCGGCCACGAACGCCATCAGCGGGTGATGCGAGTTGCGTCCCGGCTTGGCCGGGTTGTATCCCTTGGCCGCCCCGTCTTGCACCCCATAGCGCGTCATCACGGTGGAATCCAGATCCAGCGTGATGACGTCGAGTTGCAATGGCACAACCAGCCACGCGTAGAGCTTGCCAAATACGCCATCGGTGGTGGGTTGATCAAACTTGCGGAAAAGGCGGATAACGGCCTTGAAATTGGCCATGCGGGCAAAGCCGAACAGACGGTGCAACACGTGGTCGTGACGCGTCACTTCGCCATGCTCGAAACGGTTTGCGCCACACCACACGCCGAGCATGAATTGCATGATGAGCTGTTCGGGTCGATAGCCACGGTTGCTTCCCGGTTGGGGCAGTTCACTGGCTGCCAAGGCCGCGTCAAAGCCAAATCGAGCATGCGTTTGAGTAGCGACAGACCACCCCAGGGGGTGATTTCTTTGTCGGTACATTGCAAATCGAAGGTCATGATTCCCCCCTAAACCCGTGCATCCCCTCAACGTCGTTTCTACCCCCTGTTCATCCACTAAATCAATCACTTGCCGTATTGGCTTCCATTAGGACGTGGGGCTAAGGGAAAATCTCGGTTCAATTGATCCCCCTCTCTCTTTTGGTGCCAAGCTGGTGCCAAAACACCATGACACACCGTGACCCATGATGAGGTGGACCTTCACGAATCCTCGTTTTTTGCTTCTGATTGGTCTTGCTGAGTGTTCTCAGGTAGGTCGTCGGTGGGACTCTTAATCAGCGGGCCGTAGGTTCGACCCCTACACGGCCCACCAAATGTTTCAATATCTTACATGCCTAACGCAGTCGGTGATTCACCCGACTGGACTAAATGTGTGCCCACTCGATCCAGGATTTCCACCCCAGCGCGCAAACTTTCCGGGTAGTGATGCGCGTAGCGTTGCGTCATGATCGGGGATTTGTGCCCCAGCAACCGTTGGACCTTGTAGAGATCCACGCCTGCCTGAACCAGTCGCGTGGCGAACGTATGCCGGAGATCGTGAAAATGAAAATCTTCGATCCTAGCTTTACGTAGCGCCGCCCTGAAGGATCGCCGCAAGTGTCCCGCCTCCATCGAGGTGAAGACACGGCTACAGAACACCAACTCTGTGCTGAGTGACCGCACCTTGCTCTTCTGCCTCAACACCGACAGGACGGTTTCATTGATGGGGATGGTTTGCCGTTCTCCGTTTTTGGAACGGACAACCATGACAGTTCGTCGGTTGAAATCGACGCCTCGCCAGGTTAATTCCAAGATCTCGCCCATGCGCATACCCGTATGAAGCGCAAAGGTCACCAGGTCGTGGAGCCAGGGCGCACAGCCTTGAAGCAATCGTGGTTCCTCTTCCACGCTGAGCCAACGGGCTCTCTTGTTGTTTTCCTGCTCCATTGATACTTTGGAAACCGGATTCTCCCGGCACCATTCCCACTCTCGCACCGCCAGATTGAATGCCTTCTTCAAACTCGCTAACTCCCGATTGATTGAGGCCGGTTTCAGTCCCGCCGCATACCGTCGTGCTTTGTATTCGGCGATCAGTTTTGGCGTAATCTCCACCAAGGTCCGCTCTCCGAAAAAGGCTTTCAAGTTCTTGCAATAGCCTCGATAGTGGCGTGGCTCTGATTTCTTGGCGGCATGTTCTACGAGATACCGTTCCGTCAATTCATCGAACGTCCTGGTTTTCTCTTCCAGTGTCTCGAAAAACCGCCCCTCGACGATCTGAGCCCGAACCTTCCCCAATATTAACTCAGCCAACCGTCGATCAGCCGTGCCAGTGGATCGCCGCACCTGCCGACCTTGGTACGTAAACCTCATGCACCAATATTTCCCGCGCTTAACGAGCCCCATTCGCTCCCTCCCTTCCGCCTGGGCTCGCTACCGGTCTGGTTTCCCCGTGGGAAGTAT
>DATHTZ010000259.1:0-2373 GCA_035462675.1 Nitrospiraceae bacterium
GCGAGAACGCCGCTGGCAGACTTTTTCAACAGCTTGCCACAAACAGTGCGGGCGACCTTGCACTAGGTGGGAGGTCGCCCGTTCAGTGGCGCTTAGGACGCCAAGTCAGCTATGTGGTTGTCTCGGCCCAGCGAAAACTGAGGCCCGCGCGACCGCGAGAGCATTGGGCGGCTGATCGGGGGAAACGAAATCATCCCAGGCGCTTCTGTTCCTCGCGCCAGCGTCGAGTTCTCCATGATGAAAACAGGCTAGTACGCTATTGGTCCTTGGTGCCGTTACGGCACAGCCAGTGGAGAACCGGCTAGCGCGACCGATCGGCAACCCGCCCTCGAATCGGCGGGCCTGAGTGACCAGGTGGAGTCAGGTCATCCATCGCTACCCTCCTCTCTTGAGAAAGTTGGCGGGGGAACCCGTTAATAGCCGCGCGGCCTGTCCCGTTCCCCCCGTATCGAGTGAATGAATGGGCCGTAGATTCTACTTACGCCCATTAGAAAATCGTGTCAATGAAGAAAATAATTTTACTAACAATGGCGCATCCAGCATAAAACATGCCCACCAACTCAAGAGTTGGAGTGCCAAACATCGGTGAAGCGGGTACGGAAGAAAGGGGACGGCCACGTTCCTGCGACTGTCTGGTGAAGGTCTCTAGGTGCGGGAATTTCGGCGTCCAGGCAGGAGAGGTCTCGGTGCGATCCCAGAGCAGAACGTTCGAACGTGGCGGGGAAGAGAATTGTGGGACAGAGCCCGCCCAGTTCACCCGCCGGCAGGCGACACGCGTGGCGGCGCATTCGAATGTGCCGGGCATGCTTCAGGCTGGCGCGCGCGGGCTCAGCGACACGCTAGGTGAACCGGATGGATTGTCTCCGCGTGGTGGATCATCACAGTCGGGTTGCGGAAGTTCCCAGATGGATGCATTGGTTCGTCCCTCGCCGAACCCGCGCGGAGTTCGGCCTTCTCGGCCAGGTGACAGGACCTATATTTTCCTGGTTGACATCAAATTGGCTCTGGGCAATAATCCGCCCCTCTTCATCGTTTTCCCCCTTGGAATCTCCATGTCGCTTACACCATCTATTTTCAGTGTGTTGTTGCTCAGTGGCGACCCGGACATCCAGAGTCAGTTCAAGCACACGTTCAAAGATGCTTCCGTGACTGTAGCGAAACACGCAGCTACGCTGCCGAAGGACGTGACGAGTCGTACGTTTGACGCGGTCATCGTCGAATTGAAACCAGGCTCATCCGCTGGAGCCTCCGCCATACCAGCTCATATCGATCTCACACAGACAGTGGTGATCGTCGGCTCTCGGACTGTGCTGAAACGAGCTTCCAAGTTTATACAAGTGATGGCGCGGCAGGAGGCTGCGGAAGCGAACGGAAAAGATGCCCTCTCTCTTGAGGACTATCTCGAATGGAAGATGGGAGAATTTGTGAAAGGGATGCGAAACGGTTCCGGTCGGAACCTCCATCCCATGTTGATCAGCGCCATTGAACGTCCCTTGATCACCAGAGCGCTTCAGGAGACCAACGGCAACCAGATTCAGGCGGCAGAACTGCTGGGGTTGAATCGCAATACACTTAGGAAGAAGATCCATGATTTGCACATTCCCATGAAGCGGAATCGGACTGCGAAGACCCGAGAGGCCTGATGCCTCTGCGTGTGTTCCCGGAAGGCCGAGTTCATGTCGGTACGGTAACAGCAAACGGTGGTGACAAGGAGTCGGTAGTTCAACTCAACCTAGGAGGGGCACGATGACGAAAGAAGAGCTGATCGCAAAGATGGCATCATCCGCGGGTATCACGAAGGTTGCGGCGGGCACAGCGTTACAGGCCTTCACCGGGGCAGTGACCACGTCTCTGAAAAAGGGGCAACGCGTCTCGTTGGTGAATTTTGGGACCTTCACAGTGGCCAAGCGGAAAGCCCGTCTCGGACGCAACCCCAGAACCGGCGAAGCGCTGCGGATTCCTGCTGCCAAAGTCCCGAAGTTTTCGGCAGGGAAAATCTTGAAGTCAGCCGTCAGATAACGTCGTATATTGTCAGATCCCACATCTGACATTCAAAGAGGAGAGAACAGACTCCACTTCAGGGGTAGGCGCTCTTCACTGTTGCGTTTCAGTATGACATCGCCTTGACCGGTGCGGTATCATGAGCATCTAGAAGATACGTCGTGCGTGAACCGTGAAGCGTATCTCGCAGGAAGAGATGATGGCTTGTGCTTACGAATGACGAACTGAAAGGGGGGCGACCGGAATCGACGGGGATACGAACGTCAGCGGTGCATGTCGAGCTCTCGGGGTCTCGTAAATCCTCCGGGAAAATGTAACTGCCAATCAAGAACTGGCACTCGCAGCTTAATTAACTGCGACGTTCCTCCACCT
>DATHTZ010000260.1:0-10127 GCA_035462675.1 Nitrospiraceae bacterium
CTGCTGATCCCATTGATGCCATGCACGACAGGCGGTTTTCCCGGCGAGACTTTGAGTTGGATGGCCAGGCCGCCGTCTGCTGCCTGGAGTATTTGCGAGCCAGAATCATTCGACGGAGATTCGGCGCTCCACCGGTCGATCCAGACGTGGAGCCGATCAGACGCCGCACCGGCCTTGCCCAAGCCGGCCCGGCTCATTTTGTCTGTATAGTGAAACCGGCCCTTGCTGAGATCGCTGATGGCGAAATGGGCGAGGTATAGGTGCGTGACAGCCCATTGTGACGGCAGGGTTTTCGTCTGCTCGCGCGGCATGCCACGGCGGAAGAAGGTGAGTTCATAGCCGAATGGCCTGCCGTCCTTCGCCGTGAGCTGTCCTGTGTAGTACCACCATTCTGTGCGAAACTCCTCATGCGCTCCGTGATCGCGTGGAAAGGCATATTGATAGCCTTCCGTAGCGAAACGGAATTCCTTTTCAGTATCGGCTGCGAGTCCTGGCACGACGACCAGCAGACTGCTTGCAAGGAAGAGGAGGTGCCGGAGTTGGCGCAATAATGTGTGCATGGGCAACGGACCGTTCTGAGGTGAAGGAGTCGTCGCGTGCGCTTATACCATGCTTCGCCAGGCGGCACAAATCTCCTGTGTTGATAGGGGTTTTCATCGACTCGATGGGTGAACGACGCCCGTCTCGCGCCGTTGACAACTTTGTCGACCATCAGCTATCGTGAGCTATGCAGACCGATCATGAGCGAGAACATCAGGGGCGCGACCAGCCGCACAGTGTGACTCCATTTCCCATTCCGGCTCGAATTCCGGTGTTTCCGCTTCCGAACGTCGTCCTGTTCCCCAATACCTATCTCCCCCTGCATATTTTTGAGCCGCGCTACCGCGCCATGGTCTCGGATGCGGCGATGAGTGGACAGTGCATCGGTATGGCCCTGCTCAAGGATGGATGGGAAACGGACTATTATGGCCATCCGCCCGTGTTCTCGATCGGTTGTGTCGGTCGATTAGCCAGCGTGAAGCCGCTGGCCGATGGTCGATCCAACATCTTGTTGCAAGGGCTGGAACGGTTTTCGATTGAACGTGAGTGGTACGAGAAAGCCTATCGTGAGGCCACGATTGCTGTGACGGTTCGGGGTACAGAGACGTCGCTGGATCCGGCGGTCCGCCGGCGCCTGTTCACCACCCTGGAGTCCTATCTCCAGTCCCGCGACGACGTGCCGACATGGCAGGAGCTGTTTCGGGAAGAAGTCGACGATGAGATTGTCGTCAATACCCTGTCCACTTACTTGGAATGTACGCCCCTGGAAAAGCAGTTTCTGTTGGAAGCAGACAGTCTCCATCAACAAGCCCGCCGTCTCAGTGACCTCATCCAATTCATGATACACGATCGATCTGGTGCGAAGGGCTGGAGCTAATGGATCGCGCCATCGCGATCCAGGTATCCCGGCTCACGAAGGCCTATGATAAGCATACGGCTGTCTCCGATCTGTCGTTTGATGTCTATGCAGGTGAGATTTTCGGTCTACTGGGCCCGAACGGAGCGGGGAAAAGCACCACGCTTAGGACGCTCATCACGCTGCTGACGCCGACGTCCGGCACGGCGAGCGTCTTGGGCCACGATACGGTGCGTGAGGCGGATGTCGTCCGGCGACTGATCGGCTACGTGCCTCAAGAACGGGCCATCGATCGCTTTTTGACCGGTCGGGAGCACCTCGAACTTCTTGGTGCACTGTATCACTTGCCCAAAGCCGAAGCTGCGAAACGTATCGCCGAGCTGTTGAAGCTTGTGGAACTGGAAGAGGCGGCCGATCGCGCGGCGAAAACCTACTCCGGAGGGATGAAGCGAAAGCTCGACATCGCCTGCGGTCTCTTGCCGGACCCCAAGATCTTGTTCCTCGACGAGCCGACCCTGGGCTTGGATGTGCAGAGCCGGCTCCGGATTTGGGACTATGTGCGGATGTTGAAGACGCGTGGCATGACCATCGTGATGACGACGAATTATTTGGATGAGGCGGACCAGCTCTGCGATCGGTTGGCCATCATCGACGGGGGCAAGATCAAGACGCTTGGATCGCCGGTTGAGCTGAAGATTGGGCTGGGCGGGGATATCGTGTCATTGACCTTGAAGGACCAGAGTAAGATCCCGATGTTGGTGTCTGCGTTGACACAACAACCGGCCATGCGAGCGGTCAAGGCGACGCCGACCGGTCTGGATATCAGGGTTGAGTCGCCCGAGAAGGCATTGCCCGCCATCCTCGAGTCTGCCAATCGATTGGATTGCCAACTTGAGTTTATCGAGTACCACCGTCCGAGGCTGGACGACGTGTTCATCGCTCACACAGGCCGCCGCATACAGGACGACACCCCAAATGCAGCGGAATGATAAATTGGGAATGATGAATGTTAAATCGAGACAGGTTCGCTTCATTCAGCATGTAACATTGAACATTCAACATTGAGCGGAGCGATGAAAGAGTATTGGCAAGAAATCAGTGCATTGACGATGCGGTGGGTCCGGCGGCTCAGCCGCGAGAAGTTCAGTATGTTGTTCACGCTTGTGCAGCCGATGCTGTTCTGGCTGATTTTCTTCGGCAATCTGTTCCAGCGGGCCGCGGATATGCAAATAACGCAGGCCCCGGACTACATCAGTTTCCTGACGGCCGGCGTGGTCGTCATGACGGTGCTCAACAATGGGCTCGCCGGGGGCGTCGATCTGCTGTTCGACAAGGAGAATGGGTTTCTGGAGCGGTTGATGACCACGCCGATCCATCGTAGTTCCGTGATCCTGAGCCGCTTCATCTTTGTCATGACGATTACCTCGCTCCAAGTGCTCGTGATTCTGGGGGTGGCCTTTCTATTCGGCGTCCAGCCTGCGACGGGCCTCCTTGGTATTGCCACAATCTTGATGATCGGGATGCTCTTTGGCGTCGGTCTCACCGCGATTTCCATGGCGATGGCCTTTTCCGTGAAAAGTCACGGTGACTTCTTTTCGGTTTTGGGTTTCCTCTCGCTCCCGATGATTTTTTTAAGTTCGGCCTTGGTCCCCTTGACAGGGATGCCTGCATGGATGGGATTTCTGGCGCGCTTCAATCCGATGACCTGGGCGATCGACGCAGTCCGGCCGTTGATCCTTTCCGGCTGGACCGAGGCTCTTCCTCATGTCGGAATGGTGGTGATCGTCATGGTGATTTTCGATGCGCTCTGTCTCTACGGGAGCGCCAAGGTGTTCCGTCGGGCAATGGGCTGATGGGCGGGCTTTCGGGGGGTCCCACCATGCTGACAAACGAAAGTCAAATCCGAGCTCTGATCCGGCTGCTGGCCGATGAGGACGAGAAGATCGTTCGAACCATCAGCGGTAAACTCATCGACATCGGCCCCACTGCGGTCCCCTTGCTTCAGGAAGCGGAGATCGAACAGCCGGAAATGGCCGACCGTCTTGTCTCGGTGCTCGAGGAAATTCGCGGTGGAAATCTCGAAGATGAACTCACGCAGCTGGCGGCGCTGCCGGATGGCCCGATGGATCTCGAACGAGGCGCCTTCCTGGTCGCCCGGTATGCCTACCCTTCGCTCACGGTCTCTTCGTATACGCGACAGCTTGATGAAATGGCGCAAGAAGTACAGGACAGGATCGGCCCACGTGCCTCGGGCGAGGAAACGATCAAGACCTTAAACCGATACCTCTTTACGGAACAGGGCTTCAAAGGCAATACCAAGAATTATTATGAGTTGGAGAATAGTTACCTCAACTGTGTGATTGACCGACGAACGGGTATTCCGATCAGCCTCTCGACGTTGTACCTCCTTGTCGGCAAGCGGCTGGGTCTTCCGGTCCATGGGATCGGGATGCCGGGCCATTTCTTAGTGAAGTACGAATCGGATCGCTACAAGATCTTCGTCGATTGTTTTAACGGAGGGGCATTGCTGACCGAGAAAAATTGCCAGCGGTTTCTCACGGAAGCCGGCTATGGATTCGACGAGAAATACTTGCAGCAGAGTCCGGTGCGAGCCATTCTCTCCCGTATGATCAAGAACCTCTTGGCCATCTATGCCAAACTCGACGATCCCCTCAAGAAGGCCCGCCTGACGAAATTCATCGAAATTCTTGGATGCGACAACCGCGAAGGCGGACTCTAGCCGGCTCAGAGGTCTGTCTGGTCTATTCGGTCTATCTGGTTCACAAACCAGACAGACCGGACAGACCAAATGAACAAGATAGACAGGCTGCTTTTTCAGCAGCCTGCTAGCCCGCAATATTCATGACGGTTCGTTGCGAAATCGCTGAGCCGCGTCGCGAGACCAGCGCGCGGAGGCCCGAGAACCCGATGCGTACTCATGCAGTACGGTGAGGGTCCGAGGGGCGAGCCCTCTGGCCGAAGGCTTGTCGTAGCAGCGGATCGGCGATTGCAGCAGAAGCGTTCATGAATAATGCGGGCTACAGTTTGATTTCCATCAAGTCCCGCCCCACCACAATCATTCCCCCGAACGCTTCCCCTGCCTGTTCCCGCACATTGTATCGGTCGGTGATCGGATAGAAATGCGACAGCACGAGCCGGCCAACTCCGGCTTCTTTAGCCACCTGACCACATTGACCGGCGTGCAGATGAACCGGGTTCGGCCGACTCGCTGGGAAGGAACAGTCCAGCACCGCGAGATCGGCGTCTCCACAGAGCCGCACGAGGTTGTCGCAGTATTGCGAATCGCCGGAATAGGCCAGGGCCTTCCCTCTATATTCGATTCGATATCCCAGGCAATGCAGGTTCTGCGTGTGGGTCACCGTTCGGGGAATCACTCTCGTGTTTCCAATCATAAACGCCCGATCGGCTACTTCTTTGAAATGAACCGCAAACGGCGCCTGCGTAAAGCCTGGTAAGGTGGCGAAGAGTGTCTGGAAGAATTTCTTGGTTCCCCGAGGACCGATGACAGTCAGCGGCGGCCTTGTTCCTCTCTCGTATTTGGTGAAGATCATCGCATCGAAGAAATAGGTAATGAAGTCGGAAAAGTGGTCGGCGTGATAGTGGGAGAAGAGAATGTGAGTGATCCGATGCCGGTTCACGCCGGTTTTTAGTAAGTTCGCCAACGTGCGTGGGCCAAAATCCAACAATATCGTATGGTCGGTGCGGACGAGATAGCCCGCGGCTGCTCGCGAGGGGTGTACATTCGTGCCGGAGCCGAGGATGGTGATGCGCATAAGTAGAATTGCCTCAACCTTCTTGGCGAAAGCTATCTTGCAGACGCAGAAGCAGCGCGCGAGTCTGGTCCACTTCTTCGGGGCTCAAGGCCCGTGCAAAGAATGGACGAAGAAAGGCCAAGTGGGCCGCAAAGGTCTTTCGGAAGAGCGCATCGCCTTTCGCGGTTAACGAAATCTTGGTGCAGCGGCGATCTTTTTCCATGGCATCCCGTCGGATCAGACCTTTGGAGGCGAGGCGATCGAGGACGCCGGTGAGCGTGCCTTTGGTGACGAGCGTATGGGCCGAGAGTGCTGAGCAGGTCATGCCCTCCGTATCTCCCAGCGTGGCAATGACATCGAACTGTGAGGGCGTGAGCCGCAGAGATTTGATATGGCGGATGTCGATGCGCCAGAAGGCCAGATAGGTCTCGACCAACGGTCGCAATACTTTCAGATAGGGATCGTCCTTCAGATGCGGCAACTCCATAGCGAGAGAGTAGTCCGCATTAGGACGAAGATTCAAGAGGGGAGGCGGGGAGCGGCCAGGCGCCCTTCTTGCTCGCAGAACGCGCACGATCGGAATGTGCTCGTTCGATGCGCGCAGTAAAGGGCAGCCTTGGCCACTCCCCTTAGTAGATGGTTGGAGTAGCGGGGAGGATGGAAGCTGTTGATCTCCTGTGCTCGCGCAACGCGCGGTCTCGGAAGAACCTCGCTCGGGCTAATGGCACGTCTCGGCGTGCCAGTGGGTGGGCGGGTGAGAAAGTTGTGCGCAGTGGAAGATCAATCAGCCCCGATCCCTAAAGAGATAACGAGCAAACTTGGAGGGAGCAGATATATCGTCCGATGCGCGCAGTGAAGGGCAACCTTGGCCACTCCCGTAGAGAAATGTAGAGAATCAGGAAGTGCTTGATCGACCGCGCAGGGGGGAGCCCACAAAGTTCTCCCCACTCGGCCTGCTTCGCTCGTTTCACGTTACAGTTCACGAACGACGACTCTTTGAAAGTCAAAGTGATTTCCCGGCATGAAAAGCGTATCCTTCGGCGGCAACGATGGCGAGAAGGGCAGTGAAGGCTACCAGTGAGCGACGAGCTAGACGTTCTCAAATCGGTGACCGCGCAATTGGAAGGAGCGAACATCTCGGACTGTGGAGCTATGAACGATACATCTCCTCAAATGGAGGAGCACTATCGGGCTATGATCATGGAACAATCCGGCGAGGAGCGGCTCAAGATGGGTTGTTCAATGTTCGATACAGCGAAGGCGTTGATGCGGGCTGGTATTTTGGATCAGAATCCGCAGGCATCGTCAGTCGAAATTCGTCGAGCGCTGTTCATGCAACTCTACGGGCACGAATTCGATGCCGATAGCCGAACGAAGATTCTCGCTGCCATCGAGTCTGCAACCCATCCCGTCGCCAAGTAGCCGGTCTTCGCCTCGCTCATCCTCGTTCGTCGCTCTCGTTCATCTGATTCATTTGGTTCTTTGGTTCCGGGCTAATGGCACGTCTCGGGAAATCGATTGCGACGCAATCGGAGCGTAGGGCGGGTGAAAATACCTGTCAGTGGGTGAGAGGGTGAGAAAATTGCGCGCAGTGGAGGATCAATCAGTCCCCGTTCCCTGATGAGATAGCGAGCGAGCTTGGAGGGAGCATGAGAGGGCAGACTAGACGGTCTCCTGTGCTCGTGCAACGCGCGGTCTCAGAAGACCCTCGTTGGACACGCGCAGTGGGAGACTATCTAGCCTGCTCTCAAGGGAGAATATGGAAGCGCAGTGTGCTCGGTGGGCACAAAAAACCAACATGGCTCCAAATCCCTACAAGCGAGAGAGACCAACCTCAGCCCCGCGCCTCTCGCCTTCCTAGATTGCCATAGGCTATCTGCTATCAGTTCTTGGCTGTCGCGTTACCCATTGCCATTGCCTCGTGCCACCTGCCTCTTCCATCAAGGCGGGGTGCTTTCTCGCGGGGAAACGGGTATTCTTCGGCGCAACATTTTTCTTTCGGGTTTCTGATTTATGGCCAAGATTGAAGACCTGATCGCACAAATCCCTGACGAACGCCTACGCAAGGCTATGGCGGGAGAGATCAAGGCGCTGAAGAAGACGAAAAAGTTCGGCCTCGTCTTTGAAGAACACCTGCCGGAAACCGTACGGCTGCCTCGCCTTCCTGTGCACGCAGGGGAATTGGTGTCTCTCAAGCGTGAACCAGGTAATCAGCTGTGGCGCGTGAGATGTATCCGCAAAGGCATTGCCACTTGTGACAAGGCGGTGGAGGGGTATCCTCTTCCAAATGATTCGAAGGATTTTGCAGTTACCGACTTGTAGTGGTCCGGAGCTTTGGCGACCCCATCTATCCTGCTCTTGTCCCTGTTGACCGCGTGTCGCGAGGTGGGACGGAGAAGCCTTGGCATGTGCTCATCAATGCCGATAATTTTCATGCCCTCCAACTCCTGCTCTACTGCTACGAGGGCAAGGTGGACGTCATCTACATCGACCCTCCCTACAACACCGGCGCGCGGGATTGGAAGTATAACAACGACTACGTGGACAAGACCGACACCTTCCGGCACTCCAAATGGCTCTCCATGATAAAGAAGCGCCTGCTGCTGGCGAAGCGGCTGTTGAAGCCGGATGGGGTTTTGATTGTGACGATAGACGAACACGAAGTTCACAATCTTGGGGTCCTCCTCCATCAGAATTTTCCGGCGTGCGCACAGCAGATGGTGACCATCGTCATCAATCAGAAAGGTGTTGCGCAGGGCTGTCTAGCGAGAGTGGAAGAGTATGCGATCTACGTGTTCAACCAAGCTGCTACTGTCCAAACCCACCACGATGACCTATTGTCTCCGCAACGCGATAAATCGGGAAAATTAGATATGCCGCGTTGGGAGCGTTTGCTTTGCGGTGGTAACAACTCTCGCCGCGAAGATCGCCCGGGCTTATTCTATCCAATTTACGTAGATCCGAAGACCAAAAGGATCATCAAGGTGGGTGAGGTTCATCCCTTGGAGAAAAAGCCCAACATGGAAGGAGCCGCTGAAGGGTTAGTTGCTTGGCCAATTCGAACAGATGGTTCGCTGGGTAATTGGCAGGCAAAGCCCTCGACGTTGCGTGAGCTTATCGCCCAGGGATTTGTCAAATTGGGCGGATTCGACAAGAACCGTCAGACATGGACTGTGCTGTATTTGAATCGCGGAACACGCACGCGAATTCTTAATGGGGAAATCAAGATACTCGGCAATGATAAACAGACCGGTGCTGTTGAGATTGCATACGCCAGCGCAGAAGCCAAACAAAGCAATATCAAGACGGTTTGGCATCGTAGTTCACACGATTCTGGAATCTACGGTTCCGGTATCTTGCGGTCCATCGTCGGTTCCGATGTTGAATTTTCATTTCCCAAGTCGCTGTATGCGGTCCGAGACGCATTGGGGTCAGTGTTGCGTGGTCGAAAAGACGGGATCATCCTAGACTTCTTCGCCGGGTCGGGAACCACACTTCATGCAACCTGCCTGCTTAACTCAGAAGACGGTGGCACCAGGCAATGTATCATCGTTACCAATAATGAAGTGTCAGAATCAAACGCCAAGCTTCTTCAAACAGAAGGGGTTTTCCCATCCGACGAACGATACGAAGCCAAAGGAATAGCGCAGGCAGTTGCGTGGCCCCGCTGCAAATACGCGATCAACGGAAAGCGCGACCGTGGCGCATCCCTTACTGGCACTTATATTGGAGGTAGGGAATTAGCGGCTGGCTTTGAAGAAAACATCGAATACTTCCGCCTCGACTTTCTTGATCCTGCCCAAGTTGCCCGCGGTGATGCTTTCCAAGCAATTCAGCCCATTCTCTGGATGATGTCGGGCTGTTCGGGTGAGCGGGAGGACTCGAAGGGATCTCAATCATGGTTTATCCCCAAGCACTCGCCGTTCGCCGTGCTCATTAAGGAAAAGGAGTTTCGCGCCTTCCGCAAAACGTGCGAGGAGCGAAAAGATATCGAGTGGGTGTTTCTCGTCACGGATTCAGAGGAGAACTTCGCAACCATGCGGCGCACGCTGGGGCGAAAGTATGAGTGCGTGCAGCTCTACAAGAGTTATCTGGAGAACTTCCGACTGAACACCCAAGAAACGCTGATATAGCCATTGACGTTATGAAAATCGAATTAAAGCCATTTCAAGAGGCAGCGACGCGGGATGTGCTCACCAAATTGGGCAAGGCCCGGCAGAGTGTGTCGGATAACGAATGCGAGGCCATCATCCTGAGCGCCCCCACCGGCTCCGGCAAAACGATTACGGTTGCAGCTGTCATCGATCAGACCTTCGGTGGCGGAGACGGCATCACAGCGCGACCAGACACCGTGTTCTTGTGGCTCTCCGACTCGCCAGAACTGAATCTGCAGAGCCAAAACAAGTTGCTCGCAGCCTGCCGACTATCTCCCGTATCACCGCATGGTTACGATCGACAGCGAAAGTTTCGATGAAGAGTGTCTGCATCCTGGCCATGTTTACTTCATCAACACGCAGTTGCTCGGCAAGGACAAGCGCCTTACACAGGGCGGCGACAAACGGCAATATACCTTTTGGCAGACGGTGGCGAACACCGTGGCGCAGACACCGCAAGACTTCGTGTTGATTATTGACGAGGCGCATCGCGGCGCCTCTCCTAACGACCGGAACCGCACACCGATCATGCAGAAGTTCATCCTGGGCTCGGAGGCGGATGGTTTGCCGCCCGTGCCGCTTGTGCTTGGCATGAGTGCCACTCCACAGCGGTTCACCGTGTTGCTCGGCAATACCGACCGAACGCAGCGCCCGGTGGTGATTACTCCAGAGGACGTACGCTCTAGTGGGCTGCTGAAGGACATGATTATTGTCCATAATCCTACGACAGCGACACCTGGCGATCTGACCTTGCTGGAATACGCGGCGGGACGATGGAGGCACTTCACGCAATTATGGGAAGAG
>DATHTZ010000261.1:0-12159 GCA_035462675.1 Nitrospiraceae bacterium
GCGGGTCTGTGCAGCGGGAGCAGGTGGCTGTAGTCGAAGGTCACAGGAGTTGAGACTCTGCGGCCCGGTCACTTCGCAATCGTGATGATGGGGACTCCGATGCGAGGCACGTCGGTGACGGTCATTTGAAACAAGAGACACAGCAATTGGAAGGCCTTGCGGTTCCAGCGTGCCAGCGGTCCGGTGGTGTTCACAACGTAATATTTGCCGTGGGACTGAATCGACAGGTCGGCTCTCGAGGGCGCGCCATCCGATAATACGAGATCCATGGTGTTGACGGGATTTTCGTGGACTGCTGGTGTTCGAGGATCTTTGTCGACGTGGTATTCGGGATCTTCTCCAATCGATCGACCCAGAAAGTTGAGCATGGCATTGAAGCTTCGCAGCCGGGAATCTCTCTTGAGGGATATTCCCCCCAGAAATGCCCTTCGTGGACATACAACCGAGACCTGTCATCTTCTTAGGACTGTTCGATTTTGTCTCTCGCAATGAAAAAGCGTCGGCCTTGAACCATCTTGTGGCACTCAGCCGGGGTGGGCGGCATATGGCTAACCATGGGTTCAATTCGTGCCGTGAGCAATATTGAACAGGCAGAAAAGAGGTTCTCACTTATGATGATGTTACCTCGCTAAGGCAATAAGGCTGGAGTTGCTGACGGCGAGATCCGCACTGAGGAGTTTGTCGGTGACTGAAGAATTTGGCTGGCACGCACGCGCTTCTCTCGCTAAAGAGAATTGTCCCATCGAAGAAGCTCCGACTGAAGATGTGTAGCGGTATGACCCACTCTTTCAAAAAGACTCCGAAAAGAAATATGCCGAGAGCGGATATGGGTATGACCAATACCCGCTCTCGGCGTATTACCTTGGGCATTAGTTGGCAAAGGATTTACGTTTAAAGAATATGGAATGGGACAAGATGGAAGAAGAGGCTCGCCGTATTTGGGACCCGGCCAAGAGGGATTTATGGAAGCGTTACAAGGATGCCGTGCATTTTGCGTGGGATCAAGTCCATCAAGACAATGAGTAGCATACACCGGAGTTCAACGCGGAAAACGGAGGTGCGTATGTCTAAAGATCGTCTGACCCAGACAAAATTTTATCGAGAATGTATTGCCGCCTGTTTCGCCTGTGCCCAGACCTGCGAGACTTGCAGCGACGACATGATCGGCATGGACCATCATGGTGATCAGAAACTCATGGCACAATGCATTCGGTTGTGCCGCGAGTGCGCGGATATCTGCTTGCTGGCCGGACGTTGGATGAGTCAAGGATCCGCGATGACTGATCGACTGTGCAGCCTCTGCGCCGATATCTGCGACACATGTGCCGAGGTCTGTGAACAGCACGCCCCACATCATGCTTTGTGCGGACCTTGCGCCACAGAATGTCGGCATTGTGCAGAACTGTGTCGAAAAATGATACATGCGGCGGCCTAGCCGTCGAAGTGAGGAGCAATCATGAAACGCGGCATGATCGAGTTGATGATATTGCTGGCGCTTTTTCTTCAGGGTCCTCTCGCCAACGCTATGGAGACGAACCAGTCCATCCGGCCCGTGTCAGGCCCGACAGATCCGCTCTTGCCCAAACCTATACCCCCTCCACCGACACCTGGGCCCCCTGAGCCGAAGCAACCGAACCAGATTCTGCAGCGCACCTAAGGAGATATAATGTCTGTGAAGATGATCGTTTTGCTTGCCATGCTACTGAGTGCTCCTTTTTTATCAATGACGATGGCAGGGTCGCCTGAGCACACGGGCCAGGGTACGCATGTCGTCATCGGGACGCTTGAGGAACTCGATGTGTCCAAGATGAGTGGAAAGATTAAAACAGATCTAGGACAGACGGTCGTGTTCACGATGACGAGGCCGGACTTGTTTAAGGGACTGTCGGTAGGAGAACGCATCGCCGTCCGCTTGGATGATCAGGGACACGTGATAAGGGTCATGGATACGACCGTTCCGGAACTGCCAAGCCCTAAGAAGTAAGCCGATCAACCACGACCTATTCTGACTGGTACTCTTCATCATGCCTGCTCCTTCCTGTGTGTCTACATCCGGTTTTTATGGCAAGATTGGGATGACCGGCTGGGGCAGCAACGATCACATCGGAAAAGTGCTGTGTGCTCGATGAATCTATTCGAGGGTCTTGGCGTCGAAGCCAGCGAGGGCGCCGTCTTGAACGGTATAGCTGATCTCGACTGGGGTGCAGCAGACTTCACAGTCTTCGATGTAGGTGTGACGGTTTACTGAAAGGTCTAGAACCATCGAAATCTCTTCTCCGCAAGAGGGGCAGATGAAGGTGGATTCCATTGGCCGAGAATGGTACCGCAAATCCATGTGGATGACAATAAAGGTCGCCGGACCCTGTGATTCTTAACTGACTTACTACCAACCTTCTCCGGATTCCCAGCATGGGCAGGGCTTGCAATCCTACATAGCGGAACTCGTCTGTGCGCAGGCTCTTCGATGCCGAGGTCTTCTGCATGAGAAGCCTGCTGTTCTGCATGATGGTGAGATCGGATGGCGTGCGACGTGTTTGAAGGACGCAGCCGCCGCAGTGATCCGCAGATGGGTTTCTGTGCTGTGGTCCGGTCACTTCGCAATCGTGATGCTGGGGACTCCGACGCGAGGCACCTCGCTGACGGTCATTTGGAATAAGAGATACAGCATCTGGAAGGCCTCGCGGTTCCAGCGTGCCAGCGGCCCCGTGGTGTTGACCGAGTAATATTTCCCATGGGACTGAATCGACAGATCTGCTCCCGAGGGCACGCTATCCGACAGCAGGAGCTCCATGGTGTGGAGGGGATTTTCGAGGACTGCTGGGCTTCGCGGATCTTTGTCGACGTAGTATTCGGGGTCTTCTCCAAGCGATCGGCCCAGAAAGTTGAGAATGGCATAGAAACTCCGTAGCCGGAAATCTCCCTTGAGTGGGAATTCCCCTCCGACGTGCCCCGGCCGGATGTCGAAGGAGACATCGTTGAGGTACCCTTCCTCCGTTTCATCGATCAACCTGGCCCGTTCCTCTGGTGAGAGCATGTAGGGGTCATAGTTGGTGATGAGAATTGGTCCCGTGATTTGTTTTTGAAGGGTGTAGCTGTTGTCTGTCTGGTTGTAGGTGACGTGATACTCTTTCTGTAACGCCTGAAAACCTTCGGCTGTGACCGAGTTGGCAGGAATGGTCCAAGTCCGATTGTAGACGAGTGGTTCGGCATGGAGCTGGTTCTGGTCTTGAATGGCCGAAAGGTGCGCCACCACCCGACGGAACATCTCATAGCCCGTCCGATCTGCCGGTGTATTGCGATAGGCCACTTCCTGGCCATTCTCCGTGATCCGCAGTTCCTGGGCCATCAGCCGGAGCAACAGATCGATGTCGTATCGCTGCCGGAGGAGGAGGAGGAACTTGGTTTCCTGAAAGGGGGTCAAGAGCCGCTTGGTGAACTCTTCCCCTTCGATCGGTGAGATACTGATGGTGGGGTTCTCCGCCACGCTGCCGCCGAAGATCGGCATGAGCGCCCTGCTGGCCTCTCCTGTGAGTGCCGGAGTGGCGCCGGCGCTGACACGGAAATCGAACGTTGCGGCGATATTCGAGACGCCGGTGAAGTGAATCGGTTGATGCTGATGGGCGCGGGCGATGTTGATGAGCAGTTGTTTGGAGATGGCATCCGTGATCGCCTCATCATAGGTCGTCACTGCGCGAGTCAGTGTGATAGGGGAGAGGCAGCCGGTCACGGCCAGGCTGGAGAAGATTCCCGCCAGGATCAACCATGTGAGGGATTGTGAACGTTGCCCCATCGTCATGTGAACAACCTTCGGACGACCCCGGCCATCTTCCGACAGATTTGTAGCATAACTGGCACGAGATGCCTAGCGAGTCGCTGCCAGGTTGTCTGATGTTGGGAGCCCTCCGTGATGAGGATGTGGGGTCAGGCTGAGGTGACTGATTGAAGAGGGATTACGGGTGTGGCATATCCGGATTCTCTTTCTCGCATGAGAGCGAATCGAAAACGTGGAATCATCTGATCGGCAGCGTCCGCCCTCCCTCGGTCGGGTCTTCGAGGCTGTGGTCTTCGATGAGTGAGCTTTAGTTCGAATCAGAAACTGAGGGGGGCAGATCACTCTCTTGCTCTTGGCTCAGCCCACAGAGTTCTGAGCCATCCCCAACAACAGCACCATCAAGACGATCACCCACCGACAAGAATGTGGTTGCTGCATGGTCATCCCCTTTCTTCTCCTTCACCATGACTCGCATCACGCTGATGGACGATTTCGTATAACACCGGTACGACGACCAAAATCAATACCGCGGCCGTCAGCATGCCTCCCACCACCACGAGTGCGAGCGGTTTCTGCGCCTGCGATCCAATGCCTGTCGCGAGCGCCGCCGGCAAGAAACCGATGGCGGCACCCAACGTCGCCATGAGAATCGGACGCATCTGTACATCGGCTCCCTTCCGAACGGCTTCCCGAATGGTCAGCCCCGTGCGCCTGAAGTCTTCAATCCTGGAAATCAACAACACTCCTCCCAGGATCGCCACCCCAAGCGTCGAGATGACGCCGACCGCAGCTGAGATACTGAAACTCGTGTGGGTGATCACGAGCGAGACCACGCCTCCTACGAGCGCGAAGGGAACGGTACTCAACACTAGGAGGGCATTCTTGATCGAATTGAAGGCGATGTACAACAAGAACAAGATGATGACCAGACTGACTGGCACCACCATCGCCAATCGTTTTTGCTCATCTTTGAGCTGATCGTATTCGCCCGCCCATTCCATCCGATACCGATCTGGAAGACTTACCTCCTTGGCCAGACGAGTTTGCGCTTCTTCTACGGTACTTTGGAGGTCACGATCCCGCACACTGAACTTGATCGGAATATAGCGCTCGTTGTTCTCGCGATAGATCATGAAGGCGCCGGTCTGCGTCGTGATTGAAGCCACCTGCTTCAAGGGAATGCGCGCGCCATCCGGAGTGCTGACCAAGATATTACCGATCGCGTCGACATCCTGCCGAAACTCTGGAAGAAAGCGGACGACAAGATCGAACAACCGTTCTCCTTCATAGACCTGCGTCACAGCCTGGCCTCCAACGGCGGCCTGCACCACGGCATTCACATCAGCCACTCGCAGCCCATAGCGCGCACCCGCCTCACGATCGACCCGGATCAACAGATTCGGCTGTCCCAAGAGGCGGAAAATCCCCAGATCTTTTACGCCTTTGATCTGCTGCATGACATGCTCGATCTCGACAGCCTTCGCCTCCATGGTTTTCAGATCGGGGCCAAAGAGTTTGATGGAGTTCTCTCCCTTCACCCCCGACATCGCTTCTTCCACATTGTCCTGAATCACCTGAGAAAAATTGAATGTGATTCCTGGAATGCCTTTCAGCCGTGCATCAATCTCTTCGATCAGCGCATCCTTACTCAATCTGGGGCGCCATTCCTTTTCCGGCTTGAGGTTGGCCAGAAACTCGGCGCTGGAAAAACTCGTCGGATCGGTACCATCATCAGGACGTCCCAGTTGTGACACCACAGTCGTGACTTCGGGCGATTCGCGGAACAACCGACGAACATCGCTCGTCAACCGCGCCGCCTGGTCGAAGGAAATATCCACGGGCATCGTCGCGCGAACCCAGAGATTCCCCTCTTCCAGTGCCGGCATGAACTCCCCTCCAATCGACTTCAACGCCACGAATGTAATCGCCAGAAGCCCGACGCAGGCGCTGACGACAATGGCCCGATGATCTAGCGCCCACTCCAAAACGTCGTTGTAGACACGACGGATTCCCCGCACGATCGCTGTATCGTCTTCACGAATCGTTCCCTTGAGTAAGAAGGAACACAACACAGGGGCCAGCGTAAAGGCCATCAAGAGCGCCCCCAGCAATGCAAACCCATAGGTGATGGACATGGGTGCGAAGATCTTCCCCGGCACACCCGTCATCGTAAAGAGTGGAATGAAGGCGACCACGACAATCGCCGTTGAGTAGAAGATCGGCTGTCCCACCTGTCGGGCGGCCCGCACGATCTGTTGGTGGAACGTCAGGCTATGCGTCTTCTTTCCGTGCGCCAGATGGAAAAAGATGCTCTCGACCATGATCAGTGTGGCATCCACGATAATTCCGAAATCGATGGAGCCGAGCGAGATCAAATTCGCCGACTGTCCAATGAGGACCATCATCGAGAAGGTAAAAAGCAATGAGAGCGGGATGGTCAAGGCCACAATCAACGCCGCTCGCAAATGTCCCAGGAACACGAACAAGATGATAAAGACCAAGACCATGCCGCTGATGAGAATGTCCGTAATGGTCTCCACCGTCGTATGAATTAACGCCGTGCGATCATAGAAGGTTTTGATCTTGACGCCGGCCGGCAACTTCGCGGCGTTGAGGTCCGCAACCTTTCCTTGAACCTTCTCAAGGACATTGCGCGCTTTATACCCCCGCTGGAGCAGCACGACGCCTTCCACGACATCGTCGCGCTCATCGATACCGACCTTCCCCAATCGAACCCGGGATCCGACCGCGACTGTCCCAAGTGTCCTGATGAAGATCGGTGTTCCGTCTTTTTCCGCCACCATCACGTTTTCAATATCTGCGATCCCGTTGATGAGGCCCAGTCCTCGAATGTTGTAGTTCTGAGGCCCGATGGTCAGGTAACTGCCTCCGACGTTGGCATTGCTATTCGTCAAGGCAGACATGACCTGCGACAGGCTGACGCCGTAGCTGATCAATCGACCCGGGTCGATATCGACGTGATATTCCTTGGTCGTCCCTCCGAACGCCGTGACATCAATGACGCCGGGAATGCGCCGGAACTCCCGTCGAACCTGCCAGTCCTGAATAGTCTTCAAGTCCGTGAGCGTGGTCTCGCCGGCCCCCGTGAGTTCATATCGATAGATTTCGGCAATCGCCCACCAAGGAGACAGCGACGGCGCCGCCCCCGGTGGCAGTTGCACCGAGCCCAGCCGATTCAATACTTCCTGACGGTCGCGAAAGATCTCCGTGTCAAAGTCGAAATAGATTTTGATGTCGCTCAACCCGAAGATCGAGAGTGAGCGAACATCCGTGACACCCGGCATACCGTTGAGTGCGACCTCGATGGGAATCGTGATCTGGCGTTCAATTTCTTCAGCCGACCAGCCGGGGTATTGAGTGATCAATTCGACCATCGGCGGCGAGGGATCGGGATAGGCGATCACATCGAGGGTATGAAAGGCGTAGAGTCCTCCGAACAGGAGGAGAAAGCCCAGGGTGCAGACCAAGACCCGCTGGATCAGAGAAAGTTCGACGATTCTGGCTATCATGGGATGCGATCAGATTCCAAATCGAAGGAAGAGGATCATATGTGGGACACTATCCCTTGGCTTCATGCCCTCTGATCAGGACCGCACCTTTCGTCACAATGCGTTGCCCCGATGTCAAACCCTCCAAGACACGCACCTTATCCGGTGAAATCGTACTGACCTTGACTTCCCGTTTGACATACTGATCGGCGCCTTCGACGACAAACACAAACTGTTTCCCATCCTCTACCAATACCGCTTCGCGAGGAATCACCAACAGCGGCGTGGACTCACCGACCTGGACATGGAGGCGCGCAAACATTTCCGGTTTCAACCGATGATCCTTATTATTAACCCAGGCACGCAGCTTGATGGTTCTGGACGCCGGATCTACGACGTCGCCGATGCTGGCCACCGTCGCGGGGAAACTCACGTCCGGGTACGCTTCCACAGTGACTTTGGCAGACTGCCCCTCCTTCACCAAGGCAAGATAGGCGAGATCCCGTTCATACACATCCGCCACCACCTGCAAGATATCGAGGTCGGCCACCGTAAACAGCACCTGGCCGGAGTCTCCTCCAATCGACTGGCCGGGTGTCACGTTCCGCTCTACGACAATCCCGGTCAAGGGACTCTTCATTTCGAATCTCGACGTGATTTTTTGTCGTTCGAGCGGTTTCTCCAATTCCTGGGCCGGAACCCGCAACGACAACAATCGTTCTTTTGCCCGGCGGAACTCCGCGCGCGCCTTGATCAATTCATTCTCTGCTTGCTTGAGATCTTTCAGCGCCAGCGCTTTATTCTCATACAGGTCCTTCGCCAACTCATACGCGCGTGTCTCGTAGCGAAGCTCGGAGTCTTCCTTGGCGTATTCCGCGTAGGCTTGGGCAATTTCCTGGCTGTCCAACACCAACAACACACTCCCGGCATGCACGTGTTCGCCCAAATGCGCCCGCACCTCGAGGACTCGCCCTTGGATTGGCGAGGACACTCTGGAATAGCGATCTTCCCCGTAGGCGACCTTTCCGGCCAAACTGAGGTCGTGGACCTCCGACCCGAGCTCGGCGAGAGCCGTTTCGACCCGAGGTTTCGATTCCACAACCGGTTCGGCCTTCTGGGGTGAAGCCGTCGCGGCATTGGTGACGGCAGGTTCCTCTCCTCTTCCACAGGCCAAGAGAGCCAGACAGGCTACGGCTATGGTTGAGACTGATAGGATGAGAAGGAGTCTGCGAGATTCATTCAGACGCTTAGTCGTTGCCTCATCCTTAACCTGGCTCGTCACGACTTGATCTCCTGCCCTACCGCGCTTTCTAATTGAAAGAGGTGATGCTGATAATTAAATAAGGCTTCGATATAGTTTTGCTGAATCGTTCGCGAGGTGCGCGCGGCATCGAGCAAATCGAGGATCGTCGCGCCGCCCCGTTCGTAGGCCCGTTCGACAATCGTAAACGTTGCACGAGCGTCTTCCAACACCTCCCCGAAATAGGCTTCGACCAATCGCCGACTCTGCAATAGGTTGCGATAGGCGACTTCCACTTCATTTTCAACCAGGTTGATGGTCTTATCCAAGTCGGCTTCCGCCGACTGGAGGGAGACCTCCGCCTGGAGAATCCCACCTTGGTTCCGGTTGAACAGAGGCAAGGGAATGCCGGCGTTGAGCGCGAATTGGCCTGGATTATCAGGCCCTCGCGATCCCTGAATCGCGTACCCGCCCCCGATCGTCACATCGGGAATCCGGTAGGCCTTCGCCAACTTCAGATCGGATTCCCTCTGGGAAAAGGTATAGCGTTTTGCACGGATGTCCGGACGCGCATCGAGAGCGGTCACGCGTAACTTTTCGATATCGGGATCGATCCGGCGGAAACCCAACTCCGTGGTCAATTCCAGCGCCGTCTTGGGGGATAACCGTAGTAACTGACGAAGATCGCCTCTCGCCGATTCTGCCTCCTGCAAGGCCCGAATCACCTGCGAGTGAAAGTCCACCATCTGCAAACGGATCCGGATAAGGTCGATCTCCGCAATGTACCCTTTGTTGAATCGAATGGTATTAATCCCGAGGATGCGGGAAAAACGTTCGCGATTCTCCTCCGCCAACACCAGCCTGCGCTGAGCCAACTGAATCCGGTAATAGGTATCCTTCACGGTAAACCCGAGTTGTCGCACAGCATCTTCGAAGGCCGCTTCTGCCGATTGCGTGCCGAACCCGGCGCTTTCGATTCGATATCCCCGTTTCCCCGCTAATTCGAATAACTGAGCGACTTGGGTAAACAGCTGCCCGCTATTGGACAGGGTCCTTCCTTGCGTATAGGAACTGAGGGCCCCAATCGAAATCAACGGATTGGGAAAGAGCCGCGCAGTGACTTCCTGCCCTTTTGTATACTCGATCCCGTACTTGGCGATGAGCACATCAAGGTTTTGACTGATGAACAGTCCCAGCGCATCGTTCACGCTGAGACGAAGCGCCTTCGGTGCCACGGTAGCTTGCTCAGGAGCCGGAGTTGGCGAGGCCGCACTGGAGGGATATGCAGAAACAATCAGAACGCTGAGAACTATGCTGCAGTAGGTGGAACACAATTGTCGATCCATAAACACGGACAATCCCCCTTATAAACCACTGCATGGGTGAGGGAGTGAGTACAGTTGACCACATCATCTTCAATAGCCTGTTCGTATTTTATACAGTGTGCGTGGGACGAAACAAGGAACCTCTTGAGAAATACGCACTTAGCAGGGCTCGGAACGTAGACCCTTTGAGTGAAGAGGGAGTGCCGCCCAGAAAAATGCTCGTTCCTGGGTAAAGAGGTTGTTTTGGCAAACTCAGGGCGGGCGGGTGAAGTAGTCGTAGCGTCTGGCGAGTGAGAAGAGCGACCTTTTCAGCACCCTGTTAGAAAAGAGAAACGGTCTTAGGGACTACGTGGCGGTGTGCGCGCGGGAGGGACTCATTTCGCCCTCTGTGAGACGATTCGCGACTCACTATACAGAGGAGAACGTCACATGTTGAAGGGAGTGGCAGGGGATATTTCATTGACGAAGGTGAAGGCTATGTCCTCGGGTACCGCACCTAACTATAATTTTGCAAACGGGTTAGCCGCGGCACTCAGAGAATGGTGGCCGGCATGTATTAGGACTTCCGATATGTTTATTCTCAGACGTGTACTCCCAACACGGGTGAAGTCAAATCAACGCGAAGTAGTCGGGAGTCTTTTCTCGCCCCCTCAGGGCAATGAAGACTCCCGACCTCTTTGATCGCTGGAGCTATTCCAGCGGTGGAACCACTCCGGCAAATGTCAACAGGTCGGTAATGCGAAAATTACCGGGTGTCGCAGATGGCAGCTCCGGTGTCCATCTCGGCTGAGCGGCCAGATAGGATGTCTCATCGGCCTTCAGCAAGCTGATAAACACCTCACCGACGATACGGCCTCCCACCGGTCCTAAGCGTAGACCATTCTCCATGAGCTCCGCCTCTTTCCAAATGTAAAACAAGAGCGGTGTGCTCTTCTCCATGTCAAAGGGCTTGAGCATATCCAGCTGCGCGGGGGTCAATGCTGGAACGCCCATCCTCCGCGCAATCGCCTGGCCGGACGGCATCCCGACATTGACGTGCCGCATCAGACTGCGTGAGGGCAACGACTGTATCCCATCGGATGGCAGACCTGGAGCAGGCCCACGCGAGCCTGGAAGCAACATCACCACGCTGGAGAGTTTGCCGTCAATCTTTTTGTTGGGTCGGAAATTTCCATCGCCGAAATTGAAGAAGGTTTGCCAGTCGACGAACCGCCGAGGCGCGCGCTTCCCGCCACGCAGATCGTCCGGATCCATGTCGTTGGGGTCCTGGGTATCGTCGAAGATAAAGGCGAAGAACGGGGACCCGCCAGTGGGACCGAAGTTCAGACGATAGCTCGGACGAATTTGCGAATGACCGAAGCGGTAGGCGGCCACGGAAAATTCGACAGGGATCAACGGATCCTTCTTTTTGTCCACCTCGTAGAAGCGGGGTCCCTTTCGGAGGAGGTTATCGACGAGCTCTTGCCCAATCGTCAGCGGCAGGAATTCGTGCACGATGATCCACTGATAGTGCCAGCGGACCTGGCGTTGGGCCTTCTTGAAGATCTGCTCAGCTGATTGATCGGCGTGAGCGGGATCTGCGCGCAGATGGTCGATCACGGCATTGTGAAAACGCAGCATCGCCAAGTGGAACTGCGCAAGGATCACGTGTTCGTCGTTCCGGCTATCTCCAAGGATGGCGGTATTGTTGGGATCACGCGGGAGGTCGAAACGGATCGCGCCCTTGCGAGAAACAAGCTCTGAACCTGGAATGGCCTCGATCTTCATCTTGATCTCGCCGGAACTCAGGTCATATAACTCCGGGGAGCCTTGCGGCCCATCGCCATACATGCTGTCAAGATCGAATGCTGCGGTTCGAAAGTTTGTCGTTTTTTTGGGGTTGCTCTGTTCGAGCAGCGGAGATTTCGGGTCGAGCGTGATATCGTGGTCCAGGAATTGACCGAAGAAGGTCACGCCGGCCGTCATGTTGGGATTGTCGGGGTTGTTCGGACTGAATTCTCCTGGATTTATAATCGACTGAAAGGGATCGGTCAGGTTATCCAATGCGTCGATGACGCCGCCTTTTTCGCCCAGCTTTTTGGCCTGTGTACGTGCGGCATCGGTCGGCGGGGCGAAGGGGGGCAACTCAGGAAACATGCGCGTAAAGGAATTGTCTGGAGTGTGAGGCCGGTCCCGCAGACCGGGAAGGTGCAAATTATTTTTCCCATCAGCGTGAGCCGCAGTGAGGCCAAACAGCGCTGTAGAACACAGCATTCCTGCGAGACCGGCAGAGAGGTACTTCTTACTACGATGCGACATGCATACCCCCTTATG
>DATHTZ010000262.1:0-2863 GCA_035462675.1 Nitrospiraceae bacterium
GAGAATCACCACGATGAGGCTTATGGCGACGATGGCGTAGGGGTTCTTGATCGAAGCGCGTGTCAGCATCGTGTTTCAGCCATGAAGAGGGATCGATTCCACTTGAGCCAGTATCGGCAGATGTCGCCGGTACAGTGAACGAGTTCGTCGTAGGTGCCGGGCTTCACGACATAGCCGTTCGCCCCGTTGGCATAGCAGCTCGCCAGGTCGGTCTGGTCGTCCGACGTGGTGAAGACGACGACAGGGATCGCAGAAAGGCGGGCATCGGCCCGGAGTCGAATCAAAAAGTCGCAGCCATTCCGTCGGCCGAGCTTGAGATCGAGGAGAATGAGGTAGGGGAGACCTGACCGGTCTCCTGTGCTCGCAGAGGGCGCACGATCAGAGCGTGCTCCCTCGATGAGCGCAGTGGGAGACTGATTCAGGCCTCCCCCTGGGGAAGTAAGCGAACAAGCTTGGAGGGACGATTGATGATACCGGTCATTCAGAAAGTGCAACGCGGCATCTGCGTCGTGCTGGGTATAGAGGACGACATCAAAAGCGGTTTGGACCAGCGCCAGGCGAAAGAGTTCGCACTCGCCGGGGCTGTCTTCGATTAAGAGAATGGAGGGGTGTGTCACCATATATAGGGGGGATATCAGCAGGGAATGTGCCGGGCGAGAAGATGGAGAGTGTGGTGACGAAATGATCAGTAGAACAGTGAGTTATGATGATAAAGGTAATGTGGTTGATGATCACGAGAGGAGGAGTGAATTGGGGAGAAATTCCAGAGTAGAAGGGAAAAATTCCAAAACGCCCAAAGAGGAGGTCCTGTCGCTGACCAGCCCAGCCGGCTTCGCACCCCGCCCGGTGTAGGGGAAGAGGGGTAGCCCGTTAGTCTCCTTTGCTCGCGCAACGCGCGCCCTCGGAAGGGCCTCGTTGGACGCGCGCAGTAGGAGACCAATCGGGCGACCCCTTATAGGGAAACACGAGCAAGCTTGGTGGGAGCATTGGAAGACGATTGGCTCCCAGGTCAGCGCCACCCGCTGGGAGGATCTTCTCGCCGTAGAGGGGAGGGGAGAAACGAGCGAGCTTGGAGGGAGTATTATAATGGTGTTCGATATGTGAAGTGCATGGTCAGGTATGATGCTCTTAAGTTGACAGAAGGACTAGTAGAAAGTAGCCTCCCACCAATCCCCTAAAGTGTCCAAATAAGAAGTGACTATATCCTTGTTTGAGCGGACAGTTTTTGAGCAGGGTTCAATATCCGCGATAGATTTCATAGGGGGAAACGCCGTGAATCAAGATGCAGAGAATCTCCCGGACCGCATATCGAAATGGCCTGAACTAGCATCACTCATTGAGTACTTTTCATACTTCGCAGGTTATCCGTGGCTTTTCCGTGGAGCCACAGACGCTAGGCACAAGCTGATACCGAAGATCGGGCGAGAGACTGGCGGGCAAGTAGACAAAACTCCGATACAAAAGAGCGAGAGAGGGTTCCGTATAGAATGAATGACGAGCGAGCGGTCTTCTCCATGTTTAAACAGCAGGCGCGGGCACACTTATTAACGCCACCGCAGAGTGATCTAGAGTGGCTTGCAATAGCACAGCATTTCGGGCTCCCCACCAGACTTCTTGATTGGACAGATAGCCTTTTGGTGGCTGCCTGGTTTGCTGTTGAAAATGGTGGTGCGGATAAAATCGATTCCGCAATTTTTGTCACAAAGGGAGTCCGTTCTATCGAGATGGAGCACGACGGAGAAGTCCTTAATTTTGCGGACCCGTATAGCTATCGACCGCCGCACATTAATCCGCGCATTACAGCACAAGGAAGTGTCTTTGTAATTTGCCCGCGACCGACGGAAGAGTTGGCTCTGCCATTTCTCAGGAAAATCACGATTGAGCACTCTGCTCAATTCACTATCAAGAAACGACTAAATGCGTGCGGAATTAATCGACGGCATCTTTTTCCGGACCTCGGTGGGCTAAGCGATCATCTTGCGTGGTTGTATAAAAATGATTGGTTGGCTGGCTATAGGACAGAGCTCGAGAAAACTTCTAAGCCTGTGGGAACTTCAGACGAAGTGACGGAGTAAGCAATAGCGCATCAGGAAGACGGGATAAAAGGAGGTACATTAAAGATTTCTGAAATCTCAGTTGGGACGGCCGTACAACGAGAATTTGAGGAGTTTGCGCGCCCGTATTATTCATTTTGTAGGCGTTGGGTCCGAACCCGTGCAGATCGTATTGACAGTGAGTTAGAAGGACTATGGCGAAAGAATGCGCATACTGTGGAAGTGCGGGGCCTTTTACTGCCGATCACGTTTGGCCGAAGTGTTTCCTAGATCGGTTTGGCCGACATGCTGCACATTTCTCTGTTCGGAGCCAGCGCGTACATGGAGCGGACTATGTTGTCAAAGATGTCTGCAAAACCTGTAACGCTGAAAGGCTCAGCCCTCTCGATTCGTACTTCTGTCGCCTGTACGACGAGTATTTTTTTCATCTCCATAATTTCGACTCGACGGTAACATTTCGTTACGACTTCAGTCTGCTAGTACGGAGCCTCCTCAAAATCGCGTACAACTCAGCCCGTCAAGGATTGTCTAATCCAAAGCCGCTGGCGGCACTTCAAGGATTCATTACTGGACGTGATTCTTGCCCAATGCAGTTGGCCATCTTCGCCGAAATCGTTTCGCCATCAATGGTCCCGCAATCCGATGGAAGTATTTGCAAGGTCACGCCGAACATGTATCGATCTATCCTTGGTCGGTTTTTGGGTCCCGGCGGTGATCGCATCCTGCTCCGTATGGTCTCGGTTAACTCGTACTACTTCCATCTCATAGTGCCTTTAGCTACGTTGACGCAGGAAGAATTCGAGTCGGTG
>DATHTZ010000263.1:0-3377 GCA_035462675.1 Nitrospiraceae bacterium
GCAAGAAAACCTTTGCAGATAATCCGCGCTACCGTGATAGGTTGTATCTCGACTGATACAGCTGTATTCCTGCTATTCGCTCATTACGCGCACTGTCCATTTTCCTCTCGACAACTCATATGTGAAAGACTGCAGGGCTCAGATCGGACCCAAGATGGACTCGATCTAGTAGGATACTGAAAAAGTCCTCCACCAGCGTTCTCGCGTCGCGCAGAAGCTCAACGTACCGATGGAGATTCTATGAGGTCGGAAGCACTGGAGGGGTTTTTCCGTTCGCCAAGATCCATTTGTATGAGCGAATGGTTCCACGAAGTGCGGTCGATACCTCCTCCGGGCCTTCACTCATTGGGGCCTTGCATGGGGCAAGGCGCGTCTTGGCGCGTCAGAGGTGGGCGGGTGAGAAAAAAGACCTTTTTGAGCATCCTGAGAAACAATTCATCTACCCGCCATCCGCAGATAACACTGATCTTCAAACCGATCGCCACGTAGATACCTCGCGATCACGGTCCATTCGGCACGCGCATCCGTAAGACTGACATACACGTTCCCCTCCAGCATAAAGGGTTGAATTCTAAAGACTCCGGTCAATGGCGACCAGCTCACGCCTGTTTCCTCAACAGGAAGTTGTGTCAAAGGATAGGCCCCGCCCGTACGCTCGAATTTATCAGGCGTCTCCAACAGAGGTGACAAGTCCTGCCATTTAGTTTGCTCAAGGACATTACTATCGACAGGAAAGATATAGAGACTGTCGCTCGGACTTCCCTTCATACAGAACGTCGTCTTGACCACCAAATCCGGTTGCCGATCGTTATTCAAATCAACTACCGCCTTATCGAGACTCGAACAGTGCCTCGTCTTTGGCCCTTGTCCCTTCAGCTCGACCGGCTTCCAGGCAATCTGCCGAAAAATTTCGTGTTGGAATCGTAACTGCCCTCGATCGTCCACATCCTGACGAAATGCATCGAGTACGCTTGCGCAGAGTTTGTTATCCCTGCCCACGATAAGCTGATAGCCTCGCTCACCAGCCCAGGCCACGCCTGCACTGATCATGAAGACGAGAAGGCCGAAGACGAGCTGTTTTATGAATTGCATAATGTCCTTCCCCTGACTTTACACAGACTGACAGTGCGCGAAGCCATTTTTCCCACATTTCTTGTCCATTGACAAGAAAAGTCTGCCCGCCTAAAATCTATCGAACTTTTCGCCCATTCCTCTTCACCATCATGACTCTCCTCGAACTCAGCAAGTCGCTGCATAACTGCCAACGCTGCAAGCTCGCGAAGATGGGCCGAACCCAGGTGGTGTTTGGTGTGGGGAGTCCGCACGCAAGCGTGATGTTTGTGGGAGAAGCCCCTGGTTTCCATGAAGATCAGCAGGGGGAACCGTTCGTCGGGGCAGCAGGAAAACTCTTGAATGATCTCCTGCAATCGGCAGGATTGTCACGCAGCGATATCTACATTGCCAACGTGATCAAGTGCCGCCCCCCGAACAACCGTGACCCGGAACCGGACGAAGTTGAGACGTGCAAACCCTTTCTGATGCAACAGATCGCGATGATCCACCCGAAACTCGTCTGCACATTAGGGAATTGGGCGACGCAGACATTGCTGGAACGGAAGGTGGGGATTACAAAGGTTCGCGGCCAGGCGTTCTACTTGAAAGATTTCGTCCTCTTCCCCTTGCTGCATCCAGCCGCTGCCCTACACCAAGGCAGCATGCTTGAACCGCTTCGTGAGGACTTCAAGAAGTTGAGAGAATTTCTGGATCGGAATACGAAACCAGCCGACCCCACAACAGCAACACCGGTTGCTACACCCACACTACACATCGAACCGCCGCAACCTATCCAGATGGATTTGTTCGGGTTGTAACTCGTACGTTCTCTCATCACGTGTGTTTGACCTGCCTCTCAGAAAGCATTTCCTCTCCATCCATATATAGCGACCCTTTCGGACTTCACAGCAAGGAAGAAGGCCTCAGCTGACGAAGGGTGGGCAACTCCGGCTTCGCCATGCTCAGAAAAGTAGAATGTCCACATTGATTGCACAAGGGTTGAGCCCCTCGCAGCTATAACGGTATTATGCCGGTCTGTATAGCACCGCAAAGCTGTGTTCAGTGAGAGCAGACAAGTCTATGAACCAACAGAAGGATTGCGCGAGTGTTGGCACACGGCAGCTGCGTACTATATCGGTCAGCATACTCAACAGTTAAACAACATAAACACAGCATGAAGATGGATCGCTCGCGGCTCACACTCGAAAGACGACGCGTTGATGCGCTGCAGCCCGAAGTGCTCATCAACGAACTCCGGCGCGTCGCTGAGCAACTCGGGGGACGCCGCTTCTCTCGTCGCGATTTTGATAGACATGCCACGGCCTGCAAGGGCAGCGCCGTCTTGTCCCATTTCGGCTCGTGGGGCGCTGCACTCGGCGCAATCGGAATTCCCCTCACGGACTACAAGGCTGATCGGAAGCAGATCACTAATGCTCAACTCCTCGCGGAGCTCGCACGGATCTGGAGCGGGCTGGGGCATCGACCCTCAAAGCTCGAGTGGGAGGCATCGGACGCGGCATACTCGTATACGACCTATAAGCAGCGGTTTGGTGGATGGGTCAATGCCTGCGCCTTGCTGGTTAGCGGAAATGATGACATCGCGCTGCCTATCGTTGATTCGACGCCCCGGCAAGCGGTGAAGCTCCCTGCTGAGAAGAACCGAACCGTTCCTCTGAAACTGCGCCTCCGTGTGCTTACGAGGGACAAGTTTCGGTGTGTTCTCTGCGGTCGGACGCCAGCGATCAACCTTGGAACGGTGCTTCACATCGACCACATAGTACCTTTTTCCGACTACGGTCTGACTGTGGAGTCCAATCTTCGGACACTTTGCGAGCAATGCAACTGGGGGAAGGGTGCTCAACCCGGGCATGCCATCTAACTAGCGCATGCAGAGGGACCTTCGCAAGTGGGTTTCGCCCGCTCGCTCGGCCACTCATGGGCGACGTTATCCATTCCCATGTCCAGTGAGGATGGTGGGCGAGCCGAGTCTAGCGAGGGATTGCATGGTTCGGTCAGTGCGGTCGCTGGAGGCGATGGCAAGCATTGTTCGAAGCTGCATTCATGCAAAGTATTGGAACTCAGCAAGCTGCGAAGCAAAACAGCAGCAGAGACATGCGGTTTGACCCATCGCCGGAGTAAGTAGCCCCAACATTCTCATGATCCGCCCAGCGGAGCCAGAAAGGGTCGCTCCGTGAGGTGTGGGAGTGGTTAAGCCTCAGTATCACATCCACCTTAACAAATTTTTCCTGCATACCACCTCTTTCCCCTAACGCCGCCCGCCGCTGCTGACGCGTACATCAGCGCCATGCTGAGTCTCGCCATAG
>DATHTZ010000264.1:0-6555 GCA_035462675.1 Nitrospiraceae bacterium
CCAGAAACCCCTTACCTCTTCGCACGAGATGGATGAGGCCGCTCACAGAGACCTCTGTGCCGGAGTCGCCCGATGACACAGCCGCCCCCTTGGACTTCCGAGTGGGTCGAGGAAAGGTCAGTGTGAGACCTTGCTCTCCACCATGCAGTGTCAACTGCTCCGTCTGCCTGCGAACACCGTTCAGCAAAAACCCCTTTTCAACGGCTACGACCTGGGTCGACGCGCGCAGAGCCTGACCACGGCCTTTTACATCCGTTACCCACAGCGGATTGCCTGAACGGATATCGAGCTGTAGCACGTCAGCCGACAGCAGAACTCGAATTGATTCTGCCGCGTGGGCTCCAGAGGACAGGCTCAGAAGACATGCTCCCGCCACAATGGCGCGATACACACTACCCCTCAGGTGGTTCATCGGCGAAAGATCCAAGTGATGAGATAGAATACCAGACTCAGGATGACGCTGAGGAGCAGACTGGTTGCGAGAGGGAACGAAAAACTGAAGTTATCTCGCCGAACGGAGATATCGCCGGGAAGTTTGCCGAACCAGCCCAGAAGATTCCCGATTCCTGGGACACGGTCTGCGATCAGCAGCAACAGGCCAACCAGCACCACGCATAGCCCGACCCCGATGAAGACCTTGCCCAGACTTCCCCACTCAGTCATCAGCCTTGAGCCAAATGCTCTGCGATTTGCACGGCATTGAGTGCGGCTCCCTTGCGAAGGTTATCGGATACGACCCAGAGATTCAAACCGTTCGTGATCGATTCGTCTTCCCTGATACGGCCGACATACACTTCGTCCTTGCCGGTCGCATCCAACGGCATGGGGTAGAGCTTTCGACTTGGATCATCATACACAATCACTCCCGGCATAGCCGCCAACGCAGCACGGGCTTCATTTGGCGTGAGTGGCCGTCCCAACTCCACGTTGATGGCTTCGGAATGACAACGCAAAACCGGAACCCGCACGGTCGTCGCGGTCACGCGAAGCGCCGGAGCGTCAAGAATTTTTCTCGTCTCGCGGGCGATCTTCACTTCCTCGGAACAATCCCCCCCGTCATTGAAGGAGCCAATATGAGGCAGCAGATTGAATGCGATCTGATAGGGATACACTTCGGCCTTTGTCTCGCGAAAGGACAGTAGATCTTTAGTCTGCGTCATCAGTTCATCCATGGCTGCGGCGCCGGTCCCGGAGACCGATTGAAACGTCGTCACGACCACACGCTTTACCCCCACGGCATCCTGCAACGGCTTGAGCGCCATGACGAGCGGGGTCGTCGTGCAATTGGGAATCGACACAATGCCACGAGGGATCGTCTTCAGCGCATGGGCATTGACTTCGGGGACGACCAGAGGAACATCGGTCTCCATTCGAAAGACGCCGCTGTCGTCGATGACCACAACCCCAGCTGCTCCAAGCCGTTGACCATACTCGCGACTGATGGCGTCGGTTGCTGAAATGAATGCGAAGTCGACACCGGCAAATGACGACTCCAGGGTCAGTTCCTCAACCTTCCACTCCTTGCCCTGACACGACATCATCTCACCGGCTGAACGCTTTGAGGCGAACAGGCGCAGCAAGGCCAAAGGAAACTTTCGCTCCCCTAGGATCTCGAGGGTCTCTTTCCCGACCGCCCCCGTTGCCCCGAGGATCGCCACCACATACCCTGATTTCTTTTTCACCATGAGCCTCAATCCTACCTACAGCACGATCTCGCGAATGCGATGATTGAATGTATCGGCCACGAGTACACGCCCTGCACGATCCATCACGATTCCAAAGGGGTATCGCAAGCCGGCTTCAAGGGCCGTGCCCCCGTCACCCCTGTAATCGGCCACACCAACACCGGCGATGCGATCAATACGCCCAGTGGTCCGATCCCATCGCCGCACCAAATGATTGTCCGAATCGGTGAAGAAGAGATTCCCCTCTTCATCCAAGGTAATCCCCGATGGCCGGGAGAGACTCCTACTGGGTGGTTCATCCGGCCCCTGGTACCGATACTCACCGCCATCGCCCATCACAGTTCTTATGAGACCGGTGTCGGGATCAACGGCACGAATCCTTCCGCTAAAGCTATCGGCAATGAACAACGTGCCATCTGACGCAAGCGCCAATCCACCAGGACCGGCCAAACCAGTTTCCGTCGCAGCCACGCCATCCCCATTATACGCAGCCGTTCCTGTCCCTGCGACCGTACGAATCACTCCTGTGGCCAAATCTACCGCCCTCACGCGATTGTTACTCTGGTCGGCAATATAGAGGACATCCCCGTCACTCACCGCCAAAGAAGCCGGTTCATTCAACCCAGCTTCCACGGCCAATCCCCCATCCCCTGAGCAGCGAGGCTGCCCCAGGCCTGCGACCGTCGTGATCACCCCTGTCACCGCATCTATGCGCCGCACGCGATGGTTCAACGTGTCCGCAATGTAAAGATGCCCTACCCGATCCACCACCACCGCTGTCGGAAAATTCAACAGGGCTTGATCGGCAGGACCACCGTCGCCACTGAAGCGTTTGGCTGGCGCTGTACCGGTCACAACATAACGAACGGTCCCACTCAGGTCGGTCTGTTGGGTCACGGCGCGCAAGTTGACCCTGCTAGTTTCAGCAAGGGGATCATCATCGGCTTCCTCAGCCATCGAAGAGGGCGGAACGGGTTTCCCTCCTGATTCAACCCCTTGAATGCGGCCCGCCACCGTCCTGATACATTGGGTCTTCATGTCGATCTTCCGAACGACGTGGTTCTCGGAGTCGGCGATGAACAGGTTTCCCTCTGCATCGAAAGTGAGACTCTTCGGCTCATTCAGACAAGCAGCAAGGGCCACAGCTCCGTCACCGGACCAACCAGGGTCTCCGGTACCGGCAACAGTCTGGATCAATCCAGCTTTGAGATCTGTACTCATCCGTCTCGAGAACCTTGCTTAGTTCAGATTTCGCAGGATGGCCTCGCCCATTTCTGTCGTACTGACAAGGCGAGTACCAGGGCTATGAATATCTTTCGTGCGATAGCCGAGATCGAGGGTTTTCACGATCGCTTGCTCGATGGCAGCGGCCTCCTTATCCAATTTGAACCCATAGGACAGCAGCATGGCCGCCGAGGCAATCGTCGCAATAGGATTCGCCACATTCTTCCCGGCAATGTCCGGCGCGCTGCCGTGAATCGGCTCGAACAGTCCGACCTGCGCGCCGATACTGGCCGACGGCAACATGCCGATGGAGCCGGTCAACATTGCCGCTTCATCGCTCAGAATGTCGCCGAATATATTGTTGCAGAGCATCACATCGAACTGCCGCGGATTGCGCACGAGTTGCATCGCCGCATTGTCGACATAGATATGGCTCAGTTCCACATCCTGATAACCCTTATGGGTCTCGATGACGACACGACGCCAGAGTTCGGACGACTCCAGCACGTTCGCCTTGTCGACGGACATCACTTTCTTTCGACGCTTTCTCGCCGCCTCGAACGCGACTTTTGCAATGCGTGCGATCTCTTCGGTGGTATAAACCTCGGTATTGAATCCTCGCTCGCTCCCGTTCGGCAGCTTCTCGATGCCTTTGGGCCTTCCGAAATAGATGCCGCCGGTCAGTTCCCGAATGACGAGGATATCGATTCCCTCAATCACCTCGCGTTTCAGCGTGGAGGCATCGGCCAACATCGGATACAACTTCGCCGGCCGTAAATTCGCGTAGAGGCCCAGGTGCTCGCGCAATCCCAACAGCGCGCGTTCCGGACGCAAGCTATACTCCAGCCCTTCCCACTTGGGGCCGCCGACCGCGCCGAGCAAGACAGCATCACTCTGTTTGGCCAGGGTCAGCGTCTCCTGAGGGAGCGGCACACCCACTTTGTCGATGGCCTGCCCCCCGACATCACTGGAGAAAAACTCAAACGTGTGCTGGAACCTCTCGGCCACAACCTTCAGCACCTTCACGGCTTCAGGAACGATCTCCCGACCCACTCCATCACCGGCTAGTACGGCAATCTTCGCCTTCACAGACTACTCCTCATCTGTTTGAATGTGACCACTCCAGCCTCTATTCAAGCACTTCCTCATCCTCTGGCCGCCATGCGGGATCAACCAAGCAGAGGAACTCAATAGCAGTAGATCCATGATTTTCCAGAGACTGCTTGCCTCCCGGCGGCACATAGATGACGGAACCTGGTTCCACCGAGACGACAGAGCCGTCTACGGTCAATCGTCCCCAACCGGCGATAATGTAGTAGACCTCTGAAGACGTCAGCCTGTGCCATTTCGAGCGAGCGCCGGGAGCCACTGTCCCATGCGCCACACTATATCCAAGTGCGAGCGGTTGTTTCGCCGGATGCAGCAGCTCTCGCAGGAGGGTATGGTCGCCGGCCAGAAACTCTGGCCGATCTGCCAGGGTGACATGAACCACAGAGCACCTCACCGCCAACAATATCTTTCCCAGTCCCAAGCCTAAGTTGCTGACTCTATCGTGACCAGTTTCCCTAAATCAAGTTCACCTTCTGTTCGCCTTGGGCCTGTTTTACCGCCAAGTACAACAGCTTGTTCAGTGCGTTAAGATAGGCCCGCGCAGAGGCCATAATGATGTCCGTATCCGCTCCGTGACCTGAGACGGTGCGTCCATCTTCTTGAACCCTGACCGAGACTTCGCCCTGGGCGTCAGTCCCCCCGGTGATCGCCTTCACGACATACATGAGGAGCGTACTCTTCGTCTGCGTGATTGCGGCAATCGTCCGATACACCGCATCCACCGGACCATCGCCCGTCCCAGTCTGCGCAATCGGCCGCCCGTCGATCTCGAGTTCGACCGTGGCGGTCGGCACCTGATCCGTCCCGCTGGCCACATGAAACGATTTCAGAGTGATCCGATCGGCCATTTTGGCCAATTCTTCGGAGACAATGACTTCGAGATCCTCTTCGTAGATCTCCTTCTTCTGATCGGCCAACTTCTTGAACCGCTCGAACGCGTGATTGACCTCTTCATCCGAAAGCGTATATCCCAACTCGACCAACCTCTGTCGAAACGCGTGTCTGCCTGAAAGCTTTCCCATGACCATCTTGCTCTCGACCAACCCGATCGTCTCTGGCCGTATGATTTCATAGGTCGTCTTGTCTTTCAGCAGGCCGTCCTGGTGAATGCCAGACGTATGGGCGAAGGCGTTTGCTCCGACGATTGCCTTGTTGGGCTGCACTACCATGCCGGTGATCTTGCTGACCAATCGACTGGTCTTTGAAATCTCTTCTGTGCGAATCTTCGTGTCGACTTGATAGAAGTCTTTCCTCGTCCGAAGCCCCATGACTATTTCTTCCAACGCGGTATTCCCGGCCCGCTCACCGATCCCGTTGATCGTGCATTCGACTTGGCCGGCCCCTTCGAACACCGCCGCCAAGCTATTCCCCACAGCCATACCCAGATCATTGTGGCAATGGACCGAGATCACCGCCTGCGCGCTGTTGGGCACCTGCTCGCGAATACCACGAATGAGCAGGCCGAATTCTTGTGGCACCGCATAGCCGACCGTATCAGGAATATTGATTGTCCCGGCCCCTGCGGCAATCACCGCCTCGATCACCTCACAGAGATAAGCCGGATCGGAGCGACTGGCATCCATGGGCGAAAATTCCACATCGTCCACATAGCCCCTCGCCCGTTGCACCATTTCGACCGCGCGCTTCTTCGCCTCGTCACGCGTCATTCTGAACTGGTGCTTCAAGTGGATATCCGAAGTCGAGAGAAACGTATGAATACGGACTTTCGGAGCCCCCTTCAATGCCTCCCAGGCCCGATCGATATCCTCGGGGCGCGCCCGCGCCAAGCTGCAAATCGTCGGTCCCTCGACTTCCTGCGCGATCCGACGCACCGCTTCAAAATCCCCAGGCGAGCTATAGGCAAACCCTGCCTCGATGATATCGACCCCCAAACGTGCCAGTTGCTTCGCCACCATGATTTTCTCTTCCACATTCATGCTGGCCCCTGGAGATTGCTCTCCATCGCGCAAGGTCGTATCAAAAATTCGTACCATCCTGGTCATGATGTCCCCTCTCTGATCTTATGAGATTGCTCAAAATGCCTTTTCCGCAAGGCCGCAGGGAGCGGGACGACTGAGGCGTACCCGTAGGGTACGTCGCAGGGAGGCACGCGACCGAGAACGCCGCGGGAAAGCATCTTCAGCAATCTAAAAAACACAAAAGCCTCCATCCCTCAGCCCAGGGACGGAGGCTTCAGAAGCTCCGTGGTACCACCCTGATTCAGCCATAAACAGCATACGCCGTCCACGGCCCTTCATTACGCCCTGTCACGAGGGCGAGGCGGAATCCATTACTCGGGTTTCACGGATTCTGGCTCAGAGGCGAGTTCGGCGCCGCGCAGGCTGGTTTGCACCATTCACCAGCTCTCTCGCTGCTGTGCGTATCGCGTACTACTCCTCGTCGCAGCCATTAGCAGGATACTGAAATGTCTACTAGCTTCGTCCTTGCGTGCCAAAATAGTGTTTCAACAGTCTATTAGAGCTTGGATTCCGTCACCGACTGCTCGGTCTTGGGTGACGGACGCTTCTCGCCCACC
>DATHTZ010000265.1:0-5400 GCA_035462675.1 Nitrospiraceae bacterium
GGGGGCGGTGCTTGCCCTATTCTGGATGTGTCAGCGGGACCAGTCGTCTGCGATGGGGGAAGAGGTAGCCGTGGAAAATACGAGGGTGCTGGCGCCGCCATCGTCGTCGCAAGAGGCATAAAAACCGAAAGAGGTGGATGAGATGAGGCGAGGGGTGATGATCCGGAGATATCTCGCGGTCGTATTGGTGGTGTGTGGAAGCGTCGTGATGCAGGGTGCGGCCACAGCCCAAAGCCAATCCTTGGTCCTGGAGGATTTTCAGACGAAAGACGCGGAAGGATTCCCATTGAATTGGGAGCATGAAAATCAACGAAGCCAGTCTAAAGGACGGGATGCCTATAAAGTCCAGACAGAGGACGGTGTGAACTTTCTCGCGGTGAAGGATGCGGGACAGAGGATTAAGAAAAAGAAGATTGATTGGGATCCCAAGGCCTTTCCTGTCCTCACCTGGCGCTGGCGCTTGCAAAAAGCCACGACGGACACTGAGCCGATTGCGGCGATTTATGCCTCATTGGATACCGACCTGATGTTTATTCCTGTGTTTACGAAGTATGTCTGGAGTGCGACCAAGCCCGAGGGCACGCTGACCGAAGGCGGCATATTCAGCGGGTCGGAGATCGTGGTGCAAAGCGGCACGAAGGCTGTCGGTGAGTGGTTTGAAGAACGTGTGAACGTCTACGAAGATTTCAAACGGATTCACAAACATGAACCGGCTGCCAAAGCTTGGGGTATCTCAATCATTGCCGCGTCCGGTGTAGAAATCGATTTTGGTTCGATGGTGGCGAGCGCCGGACGCTAGAGAAATGGACGGTTGTCAGCATGGCCGAGCCCGGCACGCAACAAGCTGCGCCCATAAAGGTAATGGATATCCTGTTCGGCGTGGTGGTGATGGGAACCGTCGGAACGCTCATCGGGATTATTATGGGCGGCGGCATCATGCCGCTAGCGAGCGGAGCAGGATTGGTGCTCGGCGGAGTCATTGGGTTTATGGGAGGGCGGCGCTTCTTGGCGAGTATTTTGGTGGGAACTCTGCTGGGCGGGGTGCTCGCCTGGCTTATTGCCGGTACGGAGAGAATATCCGTGGGTGCGGGGGCCGGCGCGGCTATGGGTGGATTTCTCGGTGTGCAGATTTCGATGTTGCTGGACATGCGCGCGGCAAAGAAGAAGGCTGCACCCGGAGGAGTATGAGACACAATGGAAAATAAGGGAGTACTCGTCGGCTCGATCGTATTTGTCTTTGGGGCGTTCGTCCTGATGATCAGCTTGCTGGTCTATGAGTCCTATAAGGCGAAGCAGATGAAAGCACTTGCCTTGACGATCAAGACCGAGGTTCGACCTGCGCCGACCAGCGCACCTTCGTTGGATTATTCCATGTATAAAACGAAGATAGGCGATGAGGGCCGAGAAATGGTGCAGATTCCCGAAGGCCCGTTCATCATGGGTAGCAAAGATGGCGATCCGGACGAAGTGCCGGAGCGTCAAAGGTTTCTCAAGGCCTTTTATCTCGACAAGAAAGAAGTCTCGCAAGAGGAATATGCCCGGTTTGCCAAAATGACCAAGCGGCAGTTGCCCAAGATCGAAGTGTTTGAAGACGATCAATCCAAGCTGCTGCAGCCTGAGTTTGCAGCGATGAGTATGACATGGGACGAGGCGGCGGCCTATTGCAAATGGGCGGGAAAGCGCCTTCCCACGGAAGCAGAATGGGAAAAGGCCGGCCGTGGTGAGGGAAAACGGAAATACGCGTGGGGCGACACCATGAGGAATGACCGCGTCAATGCCAACCTGGATGGAAGTGAAGATGGGTATCGGTATCTTGCGCCTCCAGGGTCCTTTGAATCCGGCAGAAGTCCCTATGGAATCTATGACATGACCGGGAACGTCGCGGAATGGGTTGCAGATTCATACGATGAGCATTACTACGAGAAAGCGCCCTATCGTGACCCGAAAGGTCCTGAACGTGTAGATTTGAAAGTCGTACGCGGAGGGTCGTGGCGAGAGACCGAGCATAACGCGCGACTCTCCAAACGATTTGCCGCGAAAGCCTGGCGGACAGATATTACGATCGGGTTTCGCTGTGCGAGTGATATGGAGGCCAGCGACAGTCCCACAGCGTCATAACCGACATGCTTGAAACCAAATTCAAGGTATTGTTTCTCCTTGCCATCCTCGCATTTGCGGCGATTCCTATCATGGGAATCCTCCGTGGTACCACGTTGACTCCGTTTGAAGCGCCTCCTGCCGATTCCACAAACGTAACCCCATCTGAGTCGCTCAATCCTTCTCAGCTGGCTCATGAAGAGCCGGTCCCGGAAGAAATGATTTCGATTCCTGCAGGACCCTTCATCCGCGGGACCGATCATGGCGGGTTCGATGAACGGCCGCAGCGTACGCTGGTGTTGGGTGCGTTTGCCATTGATCGGAACGAAACGACCAATTTTCAGTATCAACAATTTGTCGATGCGACCGGGCATCGCAAGTCTGGTCCCCCTGCTCGCTACGCCAAGAACATGAGCAAGATGCTGAGCATCAATCAGCCCGTGGTCTACGTGTCATGGGAGGATGCGGAAACCTATTGTCATTGGAAAGGGAAGCGGCTTCCGACCGAGGCAGAGTGGGAGAAAGCCATGCGAGGATCGGATGGACGCCTGTGGCCCTGGGGTAATGTTGAGCAGCCCAACGGAGCGAATTGGGCTAGAGTGCAGGACGGTCATGAGGTCTCCGCAATTGTCGGTACGGTTCCGACCGACAAGAGCCCGTATGGTGTGATGGATGGGGCGGGCAATGTGATGGAATGGGTAGCCGATTGGTATGCGGAGCGCTACTTCGAGGAGGCTCCGGATCAGAACACGTCGGGCCCTGATCACGGTGTATTTCGGGTGCTTCGAGGGGGAGGCTATGCAACCACGGGAGCCGATATTCGCATCACCAGCCGGAGTAAGATGGTTCAGGACTTTCGCGATGAAACGATTGGGTTTCGCTGTGCTGTTTCTGGTGCGAAATCAGAGGGGAAATAAATGGGAAGGCCGTATGAAACTTACAAGAAATCAAAGTAGTAGAGAATGAGAAACACGGCCAAAAGTATATTGACAACCATTCCAGCCAAAACTATAATGTCGAACACTTTTGATTTTTTAGCCATCGAATTTCCTCTGATTTTTCGTGTTCTGCAAGGAATTTTGAATAACACACGGACATCTGTGTGTCAAGAAAGTCGCTGAGCTGATTCGGGATGTATTGATTGCATCAGGAGAGAAGGAGACGCAATGGCCACGGCAGTACCGGATAGCGAGATAAAGGTCAGAGTCGGCAAGATGATTTTTTACATCACCTGTGCGGTAGGTCTGTGGTTTTTTTATTGGTTCGCTGGAATTCAGTGCCCCTGCTAAGCGGGGCCGCTGCAGCACTAGGATTTTCTTGAATCTCGGTAAGGTCTAGGGAGGGACTGCGATGGGCATGACAATCGTGTACGTGGTAGTGTCGTTGGCGGTTTGCATTTCCTATTTTTTAGCAGTAGACCATTTTTTGATGGACTCCCAGGGGCTAGATTTCTGGTATCTATTCCGGAAGTAGGCCTTGCGGGTCATTTTACACTGAGTCGAGCTTGCAGAAATTCGTGATGAGTTTTTTTAGAATGCATCAAGGAGGTATTTCATGGGACGTGTAGCCGGGAAGAAGCTATTTTCAATCATGGCGCTTTGCGCGATGGTTGGCCTTCTCCTGCTCCCCATCGCCGTATCGCTTCCATCGCTGGCTATGGGTGCAGATGCGCCCGATGCAGTGAAGAAGGATGGCGAGGCGAAAGTCGAGAAGGGGCGAGACGTCTATTATAAGACGGAGGGCATTGTCGTCGGCGCCCCTGCTCCGAAGACCGTCGATGGCCCTCGGGATTATCCGCGATATAACTTCGAAAGCCGTGTATTGCTCTGGTTCGCAAATCAGCAACACCTCTACTATGGAAGTTTCGTGCTCGCAGTTCCGATCTTCTGCATGGTGATCGAGTTCATGGGAGTCGTGACGAAGGATAAGGCGATGGCGAAGCGGTATGACCAACTCGCCTACGACTTCATCAAAATCAGCCTGACGGCCTATTCGCTGACCGCGATTCTGGGCGGTATTCTGATCTTCACCTTCCTGACGCTCTATCCCGCGTTCTTCGGCTACTTATCCGGTATCTTCCGCCCGGTCATGCATATCTATGCCCTGATGTTTGTGGCGGAGAGCGGAACCCTTTACATCTACTATTATGGCTGGGACAAGATGAAAGAGGGATTCCTCAAGTGGATTCACTTGAGTATGTCCGTGATCTTGAATGTGATCGGTACATTGCTCATGTTCCTGGCGAATTCCTGGATCGGCTTCATGATGTCGCCGGCCGGCGTCGATGAGCAGGGACGGTACTTGGGGAACATTTGGCACGTCATTCATACCGCCCTCTGGAATCCGCTCAATGTACATCGCATTTTGGGGAATATGGCATTCGGCGGTGGCGTAGTCGCGGCCTACGCCGCATACAAGTTCCTGGCCTCTAAGACCGATGAGGATCGTGCACACTATGACTGGATGGGGTATATTGCCATGGCGCTCGGCGTGGCGTTCTTGATTCCCTTGCCGTTCGCCGGCTACTGGCTGATGCGCGAGGTGTACGCCTATCGCCAGCAGATGGGGATTACGCTCATGGGTGGCCTTCTGGCCTGGTTGTTCATTATTCAAGCCACCATGATCGGCATTCTCTTCTTGAGCACGAACTATTATCTCTGGCAGGCGCTTGGTCGGATGCGCGGTGCGGAGAAATATCAGCGCTACATTAAGTATCTCGTATTCATTCTCTGCTGCGGCTATCTGGTGTTCATTACTCCCCACACGATCGTCATGACTCCGGCTGAGCTCAAGGCCATGGGAGGGCAGCAACATCCAGTCTTAGGAAACTACGGAGTTATGTCGGCCAAGAACGGTGGAATTAACGTGATTATTACCACCACCATTCTGAGTTTCGTCTGGTACATGCGAGGCAATAAAGTCTCGACGGTATCCTGGTCGAAGTTTGGGAATATCTTCATGGGTGTTTTCTTCGCCTGCGCCTATGTGAATATTATCTGGCTGGCTATCTACGGATATTACATCCCGGCAAACGTGCGGGTGGGTCTGTCAGTGCCTCAAGTCGCCACAACACTGTCTTGTCTCTTTTTCATGTTTCCGTTGAACGCTGCCATGATGAAGGGTGCCAAGCAGATGGGGGCGATTGAGTGGGGGAAGATCTCTGTTCGATCGCAATACGCGTTAATCATGCTTGCAACCGCCTTCACCTGGATGATGGGGTTGATGGGGTATATCCGCTCTTCGGTCCGATTATTCTGGCATGTGAATGAAATTATGCGTGATAACTCACCTTGGGCCTATACG
>DATHTZ010000266.1:0-2970 GCA_035462675.1 Nitrospiraceae bacterium
AGGGTGTGCACACAGGAGGCAGGGCCGGTGGAGCCGCACGCAAGGAAGTCACCGTCCAGACCCACGGCATGGACAAGTACACTCGCACGATTGGCGAGGTGATCCTATCCGATGGCACTCACGTCAACCACACACTCGTCAAAGACGGCTGGTGCTGGTGGTATCGGAAGTATGTGCCGGCGATACGGTGCTTAGAGAACGAAGCGAGAGAGGTGAGGAAAGTATTGTGGGCTGATCCGCAACCGGTGCCGCCTGGTAGTGGCGGGAGAAGAGCTATTAGAACGAGCGGGAAATCGCTCTGCTATGCGACTGCACCGGTTAATCGAATAGGGGTGCATAGACTTCGTCTCGTTCCTTGTGCCTTCAATTGATTGTCTGTTCGCTAACGTCTGCACCTCAGCTGGGTGGCTCTATCATCGCGCCAAGCGCCGACGGCTGCAAGCGCCGTTGTCAGCATAGCTACCCACCGCACTCATGCTGCAGCTCGTGCGGTGAGCCTCCAGAAACCGTTGGTATTCCTCAGAGGGACAAGGAGACGCCTAGGTGATCACTGCATGTAAACTGGACGACATCCTCCGAATCTCGCCGCTGTATCGTTTTGTTCTACTCCCTGAATCGGTTCTGATCCACCCTTCCGCTCCTAAAGACCTTCCCCATTCACAATCTCGCGAATTTGTGAGTCCTACTGCACGAGATCCTCTCGGCATGAGAGTTGCTGAACTACCCGGACATCATCGGATGCACACGGTGAAGGAAGATTTCGCCATAGAAGGAACAGAACCCCTGTTGTCTGAACAAGAACCTCGAATACTCTGGAGAGAACAACGGCGGTCTGTGCGAGCGCTTGTGGGTTGTCGCGTGATCGTCGCGGACAAGGTAGGACTCGCCAATGGACAGGTAGTCGATATGACAACGCGGGGGTGTGGACTACGCCTCACGAAACCTCTCACACGTGGGCAGTACCTGACGCTCAAGGTATATCCGAACGACGGGACCGCTTCCGTGCAATGCGATCTGGGGATGGTGCAGTGGGTCAAAGAGGGGCGGGCTGGGGTCGTCTTCCTGTGGATGTCGCGTGTGAACGCGAGTCGGCTGCACCAACTCTGCGGCGATCGGCTCGGATTCGAGGACTAGATGCTCACGGAGCGTTTTCCATGTGTGCCTGTCGAGAACGTCAAGGCCGGTATCCCCTCCGGTTCGGCCATTGGGATCGATGTCAGTTGCCCCAACTGTTCTTCAGTGGACTACCACCGGTCCGTGCGGCATGGCGGGCGGGATCTCCTCAGTCGACTCTTCGGCAGGTTCCCATGGCGTTGCAATGTGTGTAGGAAGCGATTCTATCTGCGGAAACGGTCCCTTGGCTGACGACCGCCTCACAAGACCTTCGAGGCCCCCATGCCCTTTACGAGTCGCCCCTACCGCCGTTTCCCTGTCCAATGTTCCGTCACCTACAGCAACGCCGGGCCATTCCTCATGCTGCCTGTGGCCTCCTGCTGGGTTTGGGGTCATGACCTGATCTCTCTCTTCCCTGCGCCATGCCTATTCTAGCGCGCGTTGCGATGTGCCAATATCATTGAACTATCCATACTCACATTAGACTGCTTGACTCCCGTATTCAGTGAGTCCAAAGTGATGCTGTCCGGTGTGAAGGCTGGCTGACTCTCCTATCCCTTGCGCTTCCTCACCCTTCCGAGCGTGACCGATTCCTCGGCCTCCTCCGCTCAGACCCCATAGGTTCGTGCACACGCCCGTCTGCTGGACACACCAGCACAAGAGGGCCTGATCAAAGTACGAACCCAGGGGGCTTCAGTCATAACGCTCTTGTGAGGGGGGGCGGCGCAGAACCTTGCTGAGTGAAGCACAATTAACACGGGAACTGTGAGGAGATGTATACAGATGAAAAAAGTGACTGTTTCAAAACGAACGACGAAGACCACGTCAGCCGGCACGTCTCATCCTGGTCCTGGCAGTGAGAAAACAGACCCCGCTGAGCAGACATGGAAGGGCGCTTGGGCTCACGACCGCATTCGCATGGTGGCCTATACATTGTACGAGCAACGGGGCCGGCAGGATGGCCGGGCTTTGGAGGACTGGTTGAACGCGGAACGGCAACTGTCTAGTGAATCAGGTCAATTGTGACAGAGATTATGAGTGTCCTGAAGGGGCTCGGCTATGACGATAAGGAGATGAGGCCATGACCACACTCTTACGGTGGGACCTCTACCAGCGAACTCGCTGGTATCCTTTCAAGGACCGGAATGACTCGGAGAGCCGGTTGGCGGCTCGGGAGGCGACGGAGAAAGCCTTGACGGTGGCTCAGTGCAGTAATGGGATGAGTTGCCCCCATTGTTCTTCAGTGAACTGGCACCGGTCCGCCCGGCATGGCGGGCGGGATTTGCTCCGTCGACTGTTAGGCAGGTTTCCATGGCGTTGCAATGTGTGTAAGAAGCGATTTTATCTGCGGAAACGGTCTCTTGCTTGACGACCGTCTCACAAGGAGTCTTCCCGAGCCTATCTCCCTTTTTGCCTCCGTGGTGCTCGAAGGGTTAGAGTCCGAAGCGCGAGAGCTGAAGAAGGGCTTGTGGGCTGATCTGGAGCCGGTGCCGACGTGGGAGTGGCGGAAAATGAGGTAGCTGGCTACTAACGAGAAGAGAGCACTCGACCTACAATACAAATATTCCAGGGGAAACCCTTTATCAGATCATCGGATTATGTGGGCGGAGTTCAAAGCATAAGGTCGTCAGAGTTCCAAAGCAACAAACGCTCCGAACGCGACAGCATGTCCCTAGCCTGCATTATTCATGAAGGTTCGTTGCGAAAGCGTGCAGACGCGAAGCGAGACAGGCACTCGGAGGCGTGAAGCCCTGAGTGCATACTCGTGCAGTATGTCGAAGGGATGAACGACGAGACTGCCTGTCGCAGCCGCGTATCCGCGCTTGTAGCAGAAGCTTCATGAATAATGCGGGCTAG
>DATHTZ010000267.1:0-2756 GCA_035462675.1 Nitrospiraceae bacterium
GCCATGGCAAATCTCACCATTGCAATTGATGACGAGCTGTTAAAACAAGCTCGGATTCGTGCGATCCACGAAGGAACTTCCGTCAACGCTGTCGTACGAGACTACCTGACCGACTATGTTGGAGTCGTAGAAAAGCGAGAGGCCGCCGTGAAAGATTTGTTGCGCCTTTCCAAACAATCCACCGCACGACGCGGATCTCGTCGATGGACGCGGGAAGACTTATATCAGCGGTGAACGAGACATTCTTTCTGGACAGCAACATTCTCGTGTATTTGTTCGACCGGGATGCTCCAGACAAACAACGATACGTGCACGAGCTCATCGCTTCACACGCTTCACAAGGCCGCCTGATCATCAGCACGCAAGTGCTTCAAGAGTTTTATTCCGTCGTGACCCGAAAGCTCGCCCACCCTCTATTCCCAGAACACGCACTCAAGGCCGTCCAGGATTTTTCAGTGTGGCCCGTGATTCAAGTGGATGTTCCACTCATTCTTTCCGGTATCGTTCGCCATCAGACCGACAAGTTGTCTTTTTGGGATAGCTTGATCGTCGAAGCCGCTCTCACCGCAAATGTCCGTGAGTTATATTCAGAAGACATGCACGACGGAAGAGTCATCAACGGCATGCGCATCACCAATCCATTCAAGACCAGATCTCGAATCTGACAATGGGGGAAGGAATCTTCTCCTATGATCCTCTTGGCCGCACGCGAGGCCGAGCCGTGAGAACTCCAACCCAAATCGCCTCGCCGCCGGGTGTACGCTGCCGTCCCGCCGAAGGGGCGCGGCCCCTTGCACTTCATGCTCGGTTGGAAGGAATCATCGACAGGCTGCAACCAGTGCTCGATCAACTCATGGCATTCGGGTTGTATCTCGACCCGGCAAGGCGAGTCTATCAAGAAGCCCTCCGCCGCGTGCAAGAACGCTGATGGCCCCTCCGTCGTTACGACAGAGTCTGCGTCGATTGCTTCCCATGTCAATTTTGCCTCACGTAGACACTTCCCTCGCCCATCAAATCGAAGCTCAGCTACCCATGATTCCGTAGACACCCCCGATGAGGATCAGGTCTCAATGTTTTCCCTCGAAGGAACCTCGTAATTCAAGCGTTCTATCAACGCCTCTGCCAGGCGGGGAAAGCAAAGAAGTTGGCGTTGACGGCCTGCACGCGCAAGCTGCTCAACGTTCTCAATGCGATGCTGAAGAGTGGAGCGCCGTGGCGGGTGACGGTCAGTGAGTCGGCTTGATGTTCGAGACAGTGACTCAGGCTTGCCCCTCGTACTGACGCAAATGTCATCTTACAAGATGTGACCCCTATTGTGCGACCCCTCCCGTAATGCAGGATCAATGACATCCAACAGGGACCACCTAAACCGAACAGATCATGTGCTACAAAAACCGGACAGATGATGTGCTATCTACAAATGTAGAAAATTCCATTGCCATTCTCCTATTCCCCTACTAAAATGATGACAAGTGCCCATTACCTCCGCACTGAGGGAGTTCTGCAATGAAAGCCGTCGTCCAAGAGAATGGTGTATGGATCCCCAAGCGATTGTTGAAAAGCGTCAAAGAAGTTGAGATTCGTAAAAAACATGGACAAATAGTCGTCCAGCCGACAGTCATTTCCGACGACCCGATATTTGAATTAGGCAACCATCCGGGCCACAGTGGGTTAGGGGATCTCTCGACAAAACACGATGACTATCTGTATGGAAAACGTGCGTAATGGCGCTGTTCCTGGATACCGGATTTGTCCTCGCTTTGGAAGATACAGATGACCAACATCACCAGAAGGCAAAGACCTTCTGGAGCGATTTTCGCTCGGACCCCATCCCTTTAAATACGACCTCCTATATCTTCGATGAAACAGTCACGCTGATTCGCAAACATCTGGGCCATGCACGAGCTGTTTCAGTTGCTCAGAGACTCCGAACAAGTCTTTAGTGACGCTTCTCCATCTGAGCGAGTCTGACTTTGACGCGGGATGGGACTGGTTTGAACGTTACGCTGACAAAAAGTTTTCTTTCACCGACTGCACCTCATTTGCAGTGATGAAACGATTGAAGGTCAAGACGGCCCTTTCCTTCGACAAACACTTTACTCAAGCCGGGTTTGACCAAAAACCATGAGCTTAGAAATCATGGTCAGAAATCGAGTTTGGGAATTAGGATCGCTTTGATCGATCCCTCCTTAAAGCGACTCTGCCCGCATCATGTGATTTCTCCTGCCAGAGAGTTGAATGCTCAAATAAGTCAATACTTGCTCATGCCTGCCCCTCAGACCCTGACCTAGGGTCTCGCCCACGAGGCTCAGCAAGTCACGACTCACGTCATGCTGGCCCCTCACGTGACTCAACGCAAGCCTACAACGAAAATATCATATTACAAGATGTGATCCCTAGTGCCGGCGTCCACTATACCGGGAGGGAAGCTCATATTCTTGACAATTCTTAAAATACTAGCTAAGTTAGCTAATATTTACAGTGCTTGTAATCCGAGGGGAAAGAACCGTGCGCCAAGTGAACATGCATGAAGCGAAAACGCATCTTTCCGAACTCGTCGAAGCGGCTGAAGCGGGAGAAGTTGTTGTGATTGCTCGTCACGGGCGTCCTGTTGTCCGATTAGAATCACTCAAACGTAAACGCAAAGGGATTCGCTTAGGGACCCTGAAAGGGATGTTCTCTTCGATTCAAAAAGATTTCGATGCACCGTTACCGCCGGATGTGCTCGACTCCTTCTACAAACATCCAGTCGAACC
>DATHTZ010000268.1:0-6529 GCA_035462675.1 Nitrospiraceae bacterium
GATCTGATGATTCGGACGTTCTATTTGTCCAATGCCAAAGCGAAAGATATGCTGGTGCTGCTGAGGAGTATGCTCGATTCTAAACGGATGCATGCCAATGAACAATTGAACACGATTGTCATCCGGGACCAACCGGAAAAACTCGAGATGGCCGAGAAGATCATTCTGTCCAATGATCGGCTGGACTCTGAGGTTTTATTTGATGTCGAGGTTCTGGAAGTCGATCGCACGGTGAGTCAGACCTATGGTCTCACCTATCCCAAATCAGTCGCAGCCGCCCTCGTACCTCCAGGGGCCGGGGTGCCGAATTTCCTTTTCGGTCAGCTGGGACAGCAGTTCACGTATCGTCAGCTCACCAGCCTTGGTCAGGACAGTTACCTCTTTAAGCTTCCGACCAACGTGCAGTTGGACTTCCTTAAGCAAATTACCGATGCGAAGACTCTCGCGTCGCCAAAGATTCGCGTGGTCAATAACAAGAAGGCGGAGATTAACGTCGGGGACAAGCAGCCAATCCTGCTCTCAACGACGAACGTGCTGCCCGGACAGGCCGCAACAGGGGCAGTTCCGACGACCTCGACGGTGACCTCGATCGAATTCCGCGACACCGGAGTCAAATTGTCCGTTGAGCCTTCCATCCATCTGGGGAATGAACTGTCCCTGAAGATGAAGATTGAAGTCGTTCGTCTTGGCGAACGAGTTGTGCTCCAACAGAGTCCCCTCATTACCCAGTTTAAGTTCGGCAATCGGTCGGCGGAAACCATGCTCAATATCAGAGATGGCGAAACCATTGTGTTGGGAGGGCTGCTCCAAGAAGATGATCGCAAAACCCGCACCACCATCCCATGGATCGGCGATCTCCCGTTCATCGGCAATCTTTTGAGTTCCTTTACAACCGAACGGGTCACCACCGAGGTGATCCTGACGATCACGCCGCACATCATTCCAGGAATGACTCCTCCCGGGCTCAGTAAGCAGGTGTTCTGGTCAGGGACGGATTCAACCTATGCCACGAGCCCGCTGTTTACCCCACAGGGGAAGAAGATTCCCTTGATGGGAGGTGGGGTGCCCGGTTCAGGTTTCTCATCGTCGGGAGGGCCTGTAAAAGGGGGAATGGCAGGAAAGGCCGCTGCAGCGGCACTCACCCCAATGGCTTCGGTAGGAGCGGTTGCCTCCATTAGTCCGGATGAGCCGGTGATCCAAACGGGAAAAGAATTGAAGCTTGCCATCACAGACGAACGTTTTCGCCCAACGGCGGAGGGTGTGTTTCAGCTGCATTACGATCCACAGGTGCTGGAATTCAGAACGCTCCTGAATGGTGAAGTCATACAGTCAGACGAGACAGGCGGGCAGGCGTCTAGTAGTTCGGAGACGCACGTAGGAACAGTTGCCTTCAAAGTCCCACCATCAGTGAGGCGGGCAGGGGGGCGGACCGTTACGGTCACCTTCTACGCCAAGGCACCCGGTGTGTCTCCTGTACGTGTGGCGCTGGTGGATTCCGCCGCAGAATCATCTACGGCACCGCTCCAAGAAGGAAAAGGTATCGTGAGGGTGCGGTGAAAGAATCAGGCGTAACCCTTTTGGAGCTCCTGATTACGCTGACAATTGTGATGGTTCTCGCCTCTGTCGCCATGCCGCTCAGCCGTCTGTCGGCGAAACGGACTCACGAAATAGAACTGCGGCAGCATTTGAGGATCATGCGGGCTGCTATCGATACCTTTAAGCTGGAGTGGAACCGCGATGGGGATGTCTTATTGGGACCGGCATGCATCATGAACAAGCTCACGTGCAAAGACGTGACGAGTGTGTACGGATATCCGAAGTCGCTGGACAAACTGTTGGGGATTAAGCTTACCAGTGAGGCGGCAACGGTCAGGGGCACGACGACGAAGCGCTATCTGAGGACTCTTCCCCTCGATCCCTTGACCGGCAAGGCGGATTGGTTGGTCCGATGTTATAAAGATGCGCCGAGCGCCTCGACCTGGTGCGGGGATGACGTGTACGACGTGACGACTCAGAGTCAGGACGTGGCATTAGATGGCACGAAGTATCGAGATTGGTAAGGGTGGAACGCGGGGCGCACATGGTTTCACCCTGCTTGAGTTGATGATCGTCGTATCGGTCATCGGCATTCTCGCCACCATGGCGGTGCCCTCATACCAATCGTCGGTGGTGAAAGCCAAAGAGGCTGCCTTGCGTCAGGATCTCTCGACGTTCCGCGATGTGCTGGATCAGCACAAGGCAGACCTGGGAAAGTATCCTCCGTCTCTGTCGGCACTGGTGAGCGCCGGGTATCTGCGGGCCATCCCAAAGGATCCATTCACCAGTGCGACGACCACATGGCAAGAGATTGCTGATCCTGTCGAGGGGGGCGTGGTCGACATCTATTCAGGGGCCGAGTTTGTAGGGACGAACGGCACTCCATATAACCATTGGTAAGAATGGCTATTCCTTATCGTCATCGCAGACTGTTCCAGGCTTTGGTTGAGGCAACACGCGTCTGTTATCCGACGGTGCGAGTCGGCGCTCTCTGTGCTGTCGGCTTTGCTTCAGCCTTGTTTGCGGGATGCGGTGAGCTGGAGCCGATGCGTGAGTCGGAGGTGGTTGATCTTGAGCTGACCACGGACACGTTAAAAGCGTCCGTGCGCGATGCGCAAAGGATGGTTGCAGAGTTGCGGGCTGACCTTGAGGCGCGGCGTAGGGAATTGGCAGAAGCACAGATCGCTCGGGCGCAGCTTGAAGGGCGGGTCAGAGAAACGGAACGGCGGATTATCGAAGCACGACAGGTGATCGATTTGCAACGGGAAGAACTGGCCGCAGTTCGGACGGGGAGGGCACATGTGTTCCACAGAAGTCTTCAATTACAGGGACAGACGAGTCAACCCCAGAAGCTGTTCTCAAGGGCGAGGAAATCGCACCCTGCTCATGACAGGCAGGAGGCGCTCCCGTTACCGTCTAGCGGTACGATACACAAGGGCCAGAACGCCACGCAGGGTTCCGGGGAACAAAATCTGTCCTCAGAATTTCCGGAGACACCTCAGATGGTGGCAACCCCTGCACCTGTGAGTCCGGTGCTGACTAACCCTAAGTCCTCGTCAGAGGTTGAGCAGCAGAGGGCTCCAACTAAACATGTTTCGGTGAAACCCGGTGATACACTCTGGAGCATTGCGCAGAGGCATCATGTTCACGTGGAATATCTGCGGACGCTCAATCAATTGACCGATAACAGGATTATCATTGGACAAGCCCTGTGGGTACCGGATGATCGGCTCATGTCCGGGGGCGAAGCCGATACGGGCTCATCGACGCCGTAAGCCTAGTCGCATGATTCATGAAGGTTCGCCACGAAAGCGTGCGGCACGAAGCGAGACGGGCACTCGGATCCGTGAACCCTTGAGGCGTACTCATTTAGTACGTCGAAGGCCTGAATGGCGAGGGGAACTGTCACAACCGCGTATCCGTACTTGTAGCAAAAGCTTCAAGAGACATGCGGGCTAGATTCCCGTTTTCGACCCAACATTCATACACGTTTTACGATGCCTGTATTTGCTTACAGAGTGGCCCGTCCTGATGGCTCAACCTTCGATGGACAGACTGAGGGAGAGGAAGAACACCTCGTTCGGGCCAAACTGGAGAGCCAGGGCTTCCTTATTTTTCGGTTACAGCGGCGTGGTGCAACCACAGCCGGTTTGGGTCTGGGGTGGCACGCGTTTCGAAGGCTCCCGCTTCAGGAATTCTTGGTGTTCAATCAAGAGTTGCTCGCCCTCGTAAAAGCTGGTCTTCCCGTATTGCGGGTGTGGGACCTCTTGATCGAGCGAGCCAACCATTCAGGGTTCCAGCAGGCCTTGCGGACGATTCGGCAAGATATTCGCGGCGGGGCGTCGGCTTCGGAAGCGCTGGCAAAACACCCGATCCATTTTTCAGAATTGTATATTGCGACGATCAAAGCCGGAGAACAATCGGGGAATTTGGCGGAGGTGCTGCAGCGTTATATTGCCTATCTGAAATTGATGATTGGGCTGCGTCAGAAGGTCTCTAAAGCGCTGGCGTATCCGGGTTTTCTCGTGCTGGTCGGGATTGCCGTCATCGGGTTTTTATTGAGCTACGTTGTGCCGACGTTCGTGTCCGTCTATGCGGAGACGTCGAAATCTTTACCGATTGCCACGCAACTGTTGCTTAACGTGGTGACAGAGGGCCGAGCGTACGTTGTGCCTGGACTCGTGGGGCTTGCCGCTCTGGCGCTTGCAGGTCGTGCATACTATACGACGCCGGCTGGGCGGCTTGCCGTGGATCGGCTGTCATTGAGCATGCCCGTCATGGGGTCGATTTTCGTGAAGCATAATACGGTTCAGCTCACGCGTACCCTCGCGACGATCCTCGCCGGCGGCACCCCGCTTGTGGACGCATTGTCTATTGCACGGGGCGCCATCTCCAATCGGTATGTGTCGGTTGGAGTCGCGGATGCGGTGGCGGAAATTCGTGAAGGGACGACCTTGGCTGCCGCACTGGGTCGGCCAAAAGTATTTCCCAAATTGGCGGTGGAGATGTTGTCGGTCGGGGAGGAAACCGGTTCGTTGCCCGCGATGCTGCACGATGTGGCGGAGTTCTATGAAGGAGATTTGGATCTCCGGCTTACGCAATTGACGACGTGGATTGAACCGGTATTGCTACTGGTCATGGGAGTCTTAGTGGGTGGGATCGTCATCGTCATGTATCTGCCGGTCTTTCAGATGGCAGGGGCGGTGTAGTGCTGAATGCCATACTCGTGTGGTTTGGCTTGTGCGTGTGTCATGAAGTGAGAAGGAAACTATGGCACGGACTGTGACACGACCAACGCTGACGGATGTCCTTGTCCAGCAGGGGATTCTGCCGAAACAGACGCTCGACCAAGTCCTCAGCCGATTGGGTGGTGTGACGGCAGCCTTCGGCCAGACTTTGGTGAGCGAGGGAATTCTCTCTGAGGATCAGCTGGCCCGCGCGCTGGCGGTTCAGTTTGACTTGCCCTGCAATCTATTGACGGAGTTCCGGGTCGACCAGTCGTTCTATGATTCGATGTCGGTGAAACTCATGCAGCGGCATCCATTCGTTCCCATTGCAGAGCATCAAGGCCGCCTGGCCATTGCCATCCCCGATCCGCAAAATCTCCTGGCGTTGGATGAGCTGGAATTACTCTTGGGGCATCCGTTGGATCTAGTGGTGAGTCCGAGAAGTGCCATTCTGGCGGCGTTGGAACGCAGTGAAGGCTCCAGCCAAGCCCTTCGGGAACTCGAGGCGGAGTATCGATCCGTGTTGGTGAAGGAGGATGAGCGAGGAGAGGAGGTCCTCACGATCGATCAAGCAGGAGAGGATCAAAGTCCTGCCGTCAAACTGTTGGACTCGATCCTTCTGAGCGCACTTCAGCGTCGCGCCAGTGACATTCATATTGAAGCTGCAGATCGTGCCACCAAGGTGAAGCTACGGGTCGATGGAATTCTTGTTCCGGCGATGGAGCCGCTCGATATCCGTCTCCACGCGCCGTTGGTCTCGCGGCTGAAGGTCATGTCGGATCTGGACATCGCCGAGCGACGGGTGCCGCAAGATGGAAGTTTTCGGATGCGACTGGAGCGAAAGATCGTCGATTTCCGCGTATCGATCCTTCCGAGCGTGTTCGGTGAATCGGTCGTCGTGCGTATTCTTGACCGTGAGGCCATCACCACGGGCGTATCGACGTTGCGGCTGGAACGACTCGGATTCAATGTGGAGGATCTGAAGCGGTTTCGGCGCGCAATTACGCGACCCTACGGCATGGTGCTGGTGACCGGTCCGACCGGAAGTGGAAAGACGACGACGCTGTACGCAGCGATTACGGAGATGAATATCAAGGAAGATAAACTGATTACAATCGAAGATCCGGTCGAGTATCAGTTGTCGGGAGTCGTACAAATTCCCGTGAATGAGAAGAAAGGCCTGACGTTCGCGCGAGGGCTTCGCTCCATTCTGCGCCATGACCCTGACAAGATCATGGTCGGCGAGATTCGCGATGCAGAGACCGCACAAATTGCCATTCAATCGTCGCTCACCGGGCACTTGGTCTTGACGACGGTGCACGCCAATAACGTGTTCGATGTCATTGGACGATTTGCCTCAATGGGAATCGATGCCTACAACTTTTTGGCTGCCTTAAACTGTGTGTTGGCGCAGCGGCTTGTTCGAATGGTCTGTCTCGCCTGTCGAACGGCGGTCATGCTCGACAAATCGCTGGCGGAAGAATCCGGCCTCGACTTCGACGGATATAAGGATACGCCATTTTATGAAGGCAAAGGATGCCAGGAGTGCCATGGAACTGGGTATCGTGGTCGAAAATGCATCACGGAGTTTTTGGATCTGAACGATGAAATCAAAGAAATGATTCTTGCCGAGCGTCCCCTGTCCGAGGTTCGCTATCGCGCGGTGACCAGCGGGATGATCACCTTGCGACAGTCCGCACTCAGAAAGGTGCTGGAAGGTTCCACCACCTTGCGCGAGATCAATCGAGTGACATTTAGTGAGGAAG
>DATHTZ010000269.1:0-17104 GCA_035462675.1 Nitrospiraceae bacterium
GGGTGTTCTTCTACCCTTCACTCTCACCAAAAGGAGATGCATATGACGAAGACAGTCGGCATTATGGTGGTATCCCTCTTTGTGCTCAGTCTCTGTGTCACGCCGTTTGCCATCGCGGCCCCGGCCCAGCAAAACAAGATGAAGACGTGCAACGCAGAAGCCACGGCAAAGGGATTGGGTGAAGGGAAGGGCGATGAGCGAAAGACGTTTATGAAAGAATGCCTCTCCGCGAAACCGGAGAAGGCGGCAAAGGCGGCTGGAACACCTCCGGGCAATCAGCGGAGCAAGATGAAATCGTGCAATAAAGAAGCGGGTGCAAAAAAACTTAAAGGCGATGAGCGTAAGACATTTATGAGCACCTGCCTCTCCAGCTAAGATTCTTGCCCCGCGGCCCGTTCGGGCCGTGGGGCGTATTCTCACATCCCCCGCACTCACACCAAACAAGTCTCGCAGCAGCCCGCCACATAGTCCTATGGGTCACTACAGAACCGTTCCCCTATTTCCGGGATGAACAGGACGACAGAGTATGAACGGCGGGTATCGGTCGATATCCTAGCAGCTCAGAGAATCGTTACCCGCAAGATCTTTGCGAAATCAGCCAGAGGGGTGATGCCCAGATGAACAGAGGTCGGGCGGTAGAAGACATTATGAATCGAAGGTGAAATAGGTGGCTCAGCAGGATGAAATCGGCGCGGTCAGTTAAAACGAGCCGCGAGTCGAACGAAAATCCTCTGCCGGACAGGCGGACAGCTCAGGATGCAACAGATTTGGTTTAGAACAGGCGGGGGGGATCCGGATTTTCCAGTTTCTTGCGCAGTTCGATCAACTCTTGCTCGAGCGCCAAGAGCCGGTCGCTGACTGGGTCTGGCAGATTGCTGTGGTCCATGGTGGCGTCGGGGAGCCGCTCGCCTTGAGTTTTAATGACGCGGGCCGGCACGCCAATGACGGTGGAATTAGCGGCGACGTTCTTAAGCACAACCGAATTGGCGCCGATCTTCACATTGTCGCCGATCGTAATCCCGCCGAGGATCTTGGCTCCGGCCCCGACGACTACGTGATTGCCGAGCGTGGGATGGCGCTTCCCTCGTTCCTTCCCTGTCCCTCCAAGGGTCACACCCTGGAAGAGAGTCACGTAATCTCCGATCTCTGCCGTCTCCCCAATCACCACCCCCATGCCATGGTCGATGAAGAACCCGGTGCCGATCTTCGCAGAGGGATGGATTTCAATACCCGTGAGCACACGAGCTACCTGGGAAATAGCCCGAGGAACGAACGGCACGTTGTAGGACTTCAACCAATGGGACACGCGGTAGGCCAGCAAGGCATGAAAACCGGCATAAGTCAGCACGACTTCAAGCCAGCTGGTCGCCGCCGGGTCTCGGTCGAAAACGGCTTGGAAATCTGCTTTAATGGCCTTGAACATAACGTCTCACAGGCAGTGGAACAACCTTCATGACATGCCGGAACTTCATTGTTCAGAATATTTTGAATAGAAGAACTACTCTAACACAGGAAGCTCAAAAAGGCTGTCCGGCAAGGCCGCAGCGAGCGAAGAGGCGAGGCGTACGCTTCGGTACGTTGAGCCTTTGAGCGACGCGAGAACGCCGCTGGCGGACTTTTTCAGCGTCCTGTTAGACTTTCTCGATCAAACAAACCGCTTGCGCAGCGATCCCTTCCTCCCGCCCGATCATGCCGATGCCCTCTCCGCCCTTTACCTTGACATTGAGGAGATCAGGATTGACCCCGAGCACCTGCGCCATCTGCTTCTGCATCGCTGCCAGATGTGAACTGAGCCGAGGGGCCTGCGCGATAATGACCGTATCGACGTTCACGATGCGGTACCCCTTCCCCCGCATCTTCCCGACGACATCCTCCAGCAACTTCAGGCTCGAAATATCTTTGAAGCGCTGGTCGGAGCTGGGATAGTGCTGGCCTAAATCTCCTTCACCCATCGCTCCGAGCAGCGCATCGCAGAGGGCATGGACCAGGGCATCGGAATCGGAATGTCCTAACAGGCCTTTACTGTGAGGCACCTCGATCCCGCCGAGTATCAGTTTTCTCCCAGGCCCTAATGGATGGATATCGTAGCCGCAACCCACTCGCATCGTCATAGGCTCTCCTCGTCATTCGCCACTCTTCGCCCGTCAACGAAGCCGAGGAGACTGGCGCGACTTCCTCGTTCCGCCTTTTGCATTCTACTCGCCCGTTTCGCGTCTCTTCATCCGCGATGCCAGAATCGCCTCGCCGATCACCATGTCTTCTGGCCTCGTCACTTTGATATTCTCCCCGCTTCCCTCAACCACTGCGACCGAATACCCCAGCCATTCCACCAAAAATGCGTCATCGGTGGCCCGAATCCCTTCGGTATGCGCTTTCTTGTGGGCGGTCTCAATCCAGTCCAGTCGAAAGGCCTGCGGAGTTTGTGCGAGCCACAAGGGAGTGCGATCGACCGTTCGCTCAATCGTCCCATCCGTCCGTACCTGCTTCACGGTATCCCGCATCGGAAGCGCGATAATCGCTGCGCCCTCTTTCCTCGCTGCAGCCACGACTTCGGCAATCATCCGAAGCGTCACAAATGGCCGTACGGCGTCGTGAATGAGCACAATCTCTGTATCGGAGGGGGCCTGAGCGAGCGCGTACCGCACCGAATCCTGGCGCTCGGCGCCACCCTCCACCACCTTCGTCACTTTGGTAAATCGATGTCGCGAGACAATCTCGTCTTCACAGTATTCGACGTCTGCACGCGGAACCGCAAGCACGATCTGGTCGACCTCGGGAGCGGCCTGCAATGTCCGCAACGACTGAACGATGAGCGGCTCACCACCCAACGACAGAAATTGTTTGGGGACAGAGCCTCCCATCCGAAGCCCGCGCCCGGCAGCCGGCACGAGCGCCACCACCAACGGAGCCTGACGAAGAATCGGTTCGACGCGGGACAAGCGAGTTGTGGTCATAGGCAAGACCGTCTGTTGGCCCGCTAGCCTATTGTATTCATGTGGTCTGTCGGTCTGCCTCGTCTGCCTAATCTGTCTTGTTTATTTGGTTCATTGGGTTTTCCTGATCACACAATAATACGCACCACATAGACCAGGCCAACCAGATGAGCCAGATAATTCTTCCACAACTGGTTAAGGCCTCAGCGTGAGATAGATCGCTTGGCCTTTCCGTTTGAGCAGTAAGAGGACCGCCTGATCTTTGGCAAGGCCAGACGCAGCTTGCTCATAGGACTTGAGCGAGCCTACTGCTTTGCGGTTGACTTCGAGAATCATATCGCCTTCACGTACACCCATTTCTTCTGCCGTGCTTCCGGACTTGACTCCCACCACTACCACGCCACGCTCGCTGGCCTTCAATCCATACCGGGCAGTCAATTCCTCAGTGAGCTCTTTGACTTCAAGATCGGAGAGGATCCCTGTCGGCACAGCTGACTCCCTGTTCTCATCTGTGCCGGACTGTCCTAACGATTTCGGCTGCTCCACAATCGTGACCTCAATCGTTTTGGGCTTCTTGTCGCGAACCAGCTTGACCGAAACTTTCTTCCCGATCGGCGTCTGAGCGACGGCATTCCGCAAATGCGTCGGTGAGTCCATCGACTTGCCGTCATATTCGACAATGACATCTGCACGTTCGAACCCCGCCTTCTTCGCAGGGCTATCCGCCATGACATCGCTGACGAGCACGCCCTTCGTGTCGGTGATCCCGAACTGGGTGGCCAACTCAGGAGTCAAATCTTGAATCGCGACACCGAGCCAACCACGGACGACCTTCCCCGTCCTGACCAGCTGATCCATGATGGAACGAGATAAATTGCTGGGCACCGCAAACCCAATACCCATGTTGCCGCCGCTTTGACTGAAGATCGCCGTATTGATCCCGACCAATTCGCCACGCACATTGACTAATGCCCCTCCGGAATTGCCCGGGTTGATCGCCGCATCGGTTTGAATGAAGTCTTCGTATTCGGCAATGCCCATACTGGCTCGTCCGACTGCGCTGACGATTCCCATCGTCACGGTCTGGGTAAGACCGAAGGGACTCCCCACAGCCAACACATACTCCCCGACCTCCAGCTGGTCGGAGTCGGCCCAGGGAATCGTTGGAAGCCCTGTTGCTTCGATTTTCACAATCGCGATATCCGTCTTCGCATCGGTACCGATCAGCTTACCCTTAAACTCCCGCTTATCCGACAAGAAGACCCGAATCTCGTCGGCCTTGTTCACCACATGATTATTGGTGACGATCAACCCATTGGATTCCACAATGACCCCGGACCCTTGGCCCCGCTCTTTCGGCTCTCGTTGAGGAGCATCACGCTTAAAAAATTCATCGCCGAAGAACTTGCGGAAAAACGGGTCGTCGAGCGGTGAACCGTGCGGACCCTCTCCTGATTTCCCGCTTCGCGTCGCCGCAATATTGACGACCGCAGGCTTCACCGATTTGGCAATCTCGACGAAGTTTTTCGCACTCCCCCCTCCCATCGGTAACTGCGGTGCGGTCGCCACTGGGCGTGCGATCGGATTGGGTATCGGCTCAGGCCCGGCCGTACCGGTCGGCAACCAACCCATGTTGGAAGCCACCACAACCCCGATGATGATCCCCCCAGTGACCAAGGCAAGCGGAACCAACCCTGCACGAACGAGTTTCATAGGTGATCCTTGCTCTTTATCCCTCGTGATCCGAATAACTCACACACGATCGGTGCATATCGGCAAGTCACTGTATCTCACCGGAATATATTCCCATGATGGTATGGAGAAACTTTATCGCGTCAGCTTTAGGTCGTTGGAACGAGTTCCGACCAATGATGGAGCCAAACCCGCCGCCGTCACGAATGGCGCGCGCCTCCTCAAACACATGCTGGTCTTCGCTCTTGGCCCCTCCGGAAAAAATGACGATCCGGCGCCCATCAAACGAGCTCTGGACCACATGCTTGACCCGCTCCGTCAACGTGGCGATCGGGATCTTTGCCGATTCGTACACCTTTTTCGCCGCGGCCTGTTCAAGATGGGCCGTGGGGAGCTTGACCTTAATGACATGGGCACCGAGCTGGGCTGCAATCTGCGCCGCATAGGCCACCACATCGATCGCCGTCTCTCCTTCTTTACTCAACACCGACCCGCGCGGATACGACCACACCACGACCGCCAAGCCATAGTCCTTGGCCTCTTCTGCAATCTCGCGCAGCTGCTGATACATGGCGTTGCAGTGCGATGACCCAGGATAGATTGTAAATCCGACCGCCGAACAACCGAGCCGAAGCGCGTCCTTTACACTGCCGGTGACCGAAGGCAATGGGTCTTTCTCGTCATGCAAGACATCGTGATTGTTCAACTTCAGAATCAGCGGAATCTGCCCCGCAAATTCAGCGGCGCCGGCTTCAAGAAATCCCAGCGGAGCCGCGTAGGCATTGCAACCGGCATCGATGGCTAATTGAAAATGATAGAGGGGATTGTACCCCCCAGGATTGGAGGCAAAACTCCGGGCCGGACCATGTTCGAATCCTTGATCCACCGGCAGGATGACCAATTTGCCCGTCCTCGAAAGCTTGCCGGACCGCAGCAGGCGCGCAATATTCGCTCTCGTCCCCGCGTTGTCGCTGCTGTACCAGCTCAGAATCTCTTGAACCCGATCAGCCATGCTTCAACCTCCCGTGGATGTGTGAGACGTGAATCGTGAATCCTTACACGTCAAAAACCTAGCCGCATTTCCCTCGTTTCGCATGTAACGATTCACGATTCACGTCTGCCTTGGATAAATCCCCCCGCTTCCAGAACGTCGTCCGCACTACCGATGATCAATGGCACCCGTTGATGCAGTTGCTTGGCCTCCACGTCGAGGATGCGCATGGTGCCGGTGCTGGCCTTGCCGCCGGCCTGCTCCACGACCCATGCCAGCGGATTGGCTTCGTACAGCAACCGGAGCTTGCCCTCCGGCTTGTCCAGCTCACCAGGGTAGAGATAGATGCCTCCGCCGAGGAGAATCCGGTGCACATCGGCCACCAAACAACCAGAATAGCGCCCACTATAGGGCCGCCCTGTGGCTGCATCTTTCACTTTTAGATAGTCGAAATATTTCTTCGTTCCTCCAGGCCACTTATGGTAATTACCTTCGTTCACGCTATACACCTTGCCTCGGGTAGGAATCCGGATCTGCTCGTGGGACAACAGATACTCGCCGATGCCGGGCTCCAATGTAAACCCGTGGACTCCTAGCCCAACCGTATAAACCAGCATCGTGCTTGATCCGTAAAGAAGATAACCGGCGGCCACCTGCTCTGTACCGTTTCGGACGAGGTCATCCATGGTCGGCATTCGGTCTTTGTGGTCAAGATTCACGATGGAAAAAATCGTGCCGAGCGGCATGTTGCAGTCCGTGTTCGATGAGCCATCGAGAGGATCGAAGAGCAGCATGTACTTGGCCCGAGGCCAACTCTCCGGCAGCAGGACCGGCTTTTCCATTTCTTCAGACGCCAATGCACATACAAGTTCGCTCTGGCGAAATCCCTTCAGAAAGGTCTCGTTTGCAATCTCATCCAGCTTCTTGACTGTCTCCCCCTGCACATTGATCTCGCCGGTCGTTCCCAGGATATCGATGAGCCCTGCACGTCTGAGATCCTTCGCAATGAGTTTCCCAGCGAGCCCGATCTGACCCAGAAGATCAGCAAGTTCCCCTATGGCTCCCAGATGCGGCGCCTGCTTCTGAGTGATAAATCTGCTTAAAGTAAGAGGAAACTGTCCCATGATGATAAACGCAAGTATAACCGTTTTTGCACAGGGTGGGCAACGAACGGCCCGCACCCTCATTGGGTTGGCAAAGCAGCCGGCAATCCGCTGACGAGATCGGCTACAATCGACCCGATGATGACCTTGGCCTTCATTTGAACCGGAATGCGCCGATCATCATTGGTAAACCAGACTCGGATATTGCCCTTGTTGAGGAAGAGACCTTGGAACGGCATGACGACCAGCACACGCGCCGTTTCAACTTCCCCCCACGGACCACTGACTGTCTCGATCTCCTCAACACGGACATCCAGTTTGCGGTTTTTTTTATCGTGATGCACATTCATTGTCAGAGATGAGCCAGGCTGGAACAACAACGTACTGCGCGCATAATAGAGACAGGAGATGACGTCTTGGGTGCCCGGCGGTATCTCCAATGTTTCAGTCGTCCCGCCTTTAACAACTGTGACTTTCCCCTCTTTCTGATTGAATGTGTACTCGAAATCTTCTTTCTTCTTCCCTTCTCGACGCTTGAAAATCAGGTGCTCAGGGAGCAGCGTGGCGAGATCCACGATCGACTCGACCCTGTTTTCCACGGGAAAGAACTTGGTAATGGCAGGCCTGGACTGCGCCGTGGTGATCAATTTTGCCAGCGGCCGGTCTCCGTCCGTACCGGCATCGCTGATAGCCATCACAGCCGTGCCGGCTGTGATATTCAGCCAAGAAATTTCGTAGGTGAGCTGTTCCCCGACTTGAAATGATCGCGCCGATGGACGATTGTTGCCAGATTCAGCCCACGAGACCGCCCCGTTCATGGTGCTCAATATCAGGCATACCTGTACGAGCCAGGTGCGTAAAAAAAAAGCATGGAGCAATACAGCGCCTCGCGAATACAGCTGTATCGGTTGAGAACAAGTCATTTGAGGTAGGCTCGGGAGAGGTTATGGCATAATAAGATACCCATCCCTCAGGATGCTCAAAAAGTCCGTCCAGCCAGGCCGCAGGCAAATCGAAACCGGAGGCGTGCCCTCAGGGGTACGTTGAGGATTTCGATGAGCCGAGAACGAAGCTGGCGGGCTTTTTCAGCATCCTATTAGCAGCCAAGGGCTTGTTTGGCCTTAGTCAACTCGCCTTCGATAACCGCACGGATCGTGGCCAATCGCTCCGGCGAGGTAGCTTCAAAGCGTAACACGAGGGCCGGCTGGGTATTCGAGGCTCGGATCAGGCCCCACCCATCATCGAAGATGGCACGCACCCCATCGATGGTGACGACATCACGGACCACCAGCTTGAACGGACCACGCTCCTCGCGGGTCTTCGCATAGTTTGCCAACCGTTCCTGCACATGCTTGACCAACTCGAATTTCATGGAGTCCGACACATCTACTCGAATCTCCGGGGTGACGGACGTCTTCGGAAGATCTGCCACCAACGAGGAGAGCGAACGAGTCGTCTTGGCCAAAATCTCCACCAGTCGGCACGATGCATAAATTGCGTCGTCATACCCAAAGTAACGATCGGCAAAGAACATGTGCCCGGACATTTCGCCGGCCAGGACGGCCTGCTCGCTTTTCATCTTCGCCTTGATCAGGGAGTGGCCGGTTTTCCACATGATCGGCCGCCCCCCCTGCTTCGCAATATCGTCGTAGAGACTTTGCGAGGATTTGACCTCTGAGATGATGGTGCTCCCAGGCTTTGCCGCCAAAATATCACGTGCGTACACTACCATCAGGCGATCACCCCACAACACATTTCCCTGTTCATCAATGGTACCAATGCGGTCGGCATCTCCATCGTAACCGATCCCGACATCGGCCTTGTGCCGTGTGACCGCATGAATCAGATCGTTGAGGTTCTCTAACACCGTGGGATCAGGGTGATGGTTCGGGAATCTCCCATCGAGATCACAATAGATCCCTGTCACACGACAACCCAAGAGTTCCAAAGCCTGTTTGGCCACCAACGCTGCCACCCCATTCCCACAATCGATCACGACATGTAGACGCTTGGCGTTGACGTGAGTGAAACTCTTCTCGATATAGGCCAGATAGTCGGGAATGATGGGATGCTCCGATAACTGTCCAATTCCAGACACAAAAGAGCCGGCCTCCATCACCGTTCGAAGCGCCTGGATCTCCTCTCCATGAATCGCATCTTTGCCGATACAAATCTTCAATCCATTGTATTCTGCCGCATTGTGGCTCCCAGTGATCATGATGCCGCCGTCAACCGGTAGTTGAAACAGAGAAAAATACACCAGTGGCGAGGGGCAAATACCAATATCCACGACATTCAGTCCGCCGGCGAGGAGTCCTCGCACAAGAGCCTTATGGAGCCCCGGTGAACTCAGTCGGCCATCTCGCCCGACCGAGATCGTCTTCACTCCCCGCTCTTTGACATAGGTGCAGTACGCGCGACCCACTTGTTCGGTAATTGAATCGGTGAGTTCCTGACCCACGATGCCGCGCAAATCGTATTCGCGAAAGAGTCCCATAGTTCCTCGATTATATGGAAATTCTGAATGTCACCACGTCCAAAGGCGAAGAGTATCGACTTGATGACTTGATGGACCTAATGACGTGACAACGCTCAGATCTTCGTTCTCCCATAATCGTCCTGAAACCGGACAATATCGTCTTCTCCAAGATAGGGCCCGTTTTGCACTTCAATAATGTGCAGGATATCTTGACCGGGATTTTCCAACCGGTGTCTGGTTTCGAGAGGAATTTCTGTGCTATGGCCAATCTTGAGATCGAAAACCTCATCTCCCCTGGTCACTCGCGCCGTCCCGGCAATCACCACCCAATGTTCGCTCCGCCGATGGTGCATCTGTAACGAGAGCCGCCCTCTCGGCTTCACCGTCACGCGCTTCACTTTGTAACCCGGTCCTTCTTCCAGGATCGTATAGGACCCCCAGGGCCGATGCACGGTCAGATGGTCCAGATGTTCAGGCGCATTCTGCCTCTTCAGAATTTCGACTAACTGCTTCACCTCTTGCGCGCGGGATTTCGGACAGACAAGTGTGGCGTCCGGCGTATCGACCACCACCATATCGGTGAGCCCTATCGTCGCCACAAGCCGGCGATCTCCGTAGACGATCGACCGACGGCTGTCGACATTGACCACACGACCGACCACGACGTTGCCGACCTTATCCTTCGGCGCCACTTCATCCAAGCTTCCCCAGCTCCCGACGTCAGACCACTGAAAAGACACCGGCACAATCGCCGATTTCTTGGATCTCTCCATGACACCCGTATCGATCGAAACCGGCGTGAGTGCCCGGTAAGCATCGTCGATAGCCTGTCTGGTTGCCCCTGCCTGCATCGATTGACCGATCCGTTCGATACCATGAAAGAGGGTGGGTTGATGCCGTCTGATTTCATCAAGGATCGCCGCAGCGCGCCAAATGAACATGCCGCTGTTCCAGTAGAAGTCCCCGGCCTTGAGATACTGCAGAGCTTTGGCAGCATTGGGTTTTTCAACGAATCGGCTGACCGGATGTCCCTTGAGGGTGCCCAGTTTTCCCAACGTCACTTTTCGGTTGGGTCTGATGTAGCCATAGCCGGTCTCCGGACGGATCGGCTTAATACCAAACGTCACCAGATAATCCTGTTTCGCCAGCGTCGCCGCTAATGAGACTGCTGAGTCGAACGCTCGCTGGCCCTTGACGATATGATCTGCAGGAACCACCAACATGATCGCGTCTGGATCCCGGCAGACGAGTTCTAACGCGACCAAGGCAATGGCCGGAGCGGTATTGCGCCCTTCCGGTTCAAGCACGAAATTATCGGTGAGCGCGTCTTTCCATTCACTCAGTTGGACGCGAATGGACTCCGCTTGGGCTGGATTCGTGGAGATCATCACCCGGTTCGGCGCCGACGCACAGACTACTCGGCGCATCGTTTGCTGGATCAATGTCTCATCTCCTATGATCCGCAGCAGTTGTTTGGGAAACAACTGCCGACTAAGCGGCCAAAACCTGGTGCCGCTGCCGCCGGCCATGATCACGGGATACAGATTGTTATGCAGTTCGAGGTTCGAAGTTTGAGGTTTGAGCGAAGCCATACACTGAGTCTCCTACCCTACGAGCGTTTTCCGAAGCTCGGAGCTTGGGGCTTGGAACTTGGAACTTGGGCGGCCAGAATCATCTCGATGATTTCCCGAACCGCCCCCTCCCCACCCTTCTTCTGACAGATATAGTCGACCACCGCAGCAACCTGGGGCATCCCATCGGCCGGTGTGGCGGAAAACCCTACGGCCTTCAGCGTCTCAAGATCATTGATGTCGTCCCCGATATAGGCGACCTGGCTTAGCGTGAGCCCATAGCGGGCCGCCATCTCGCGAACAAGCAGCAACTTATCCATCACCCCTTGGTGCAACTCGGGAATCATGAGCTTCTCGGCACGCCGTGCCACCAGCTTCGTCCGCTCCTGTGTGACAATGGCAGTGGTGATTCCTGCCCGCTGCAACAGCTTGATCCCCATGCCATCCCGCGTATTGAACTTCTTCCACTCATCGCCGGACTCAGAATAATACATGCCAGCATCGGTAAGGACTCCGTCTACATCCGTGGCAAAGAGCTTAATCCCACGGAGCACAGAGAGTGGTGCTACAGCAGAACTGGGCCGGGGTTTTCGTTGAAGGGTTAGTCTGGATGCCATGAGAGAGATCGTGTGAAGATCAAGTGATCTTAACAAGCAGCCCTTGCGAACACAAGAAAAAGTAATAAGTGGAGTTCTACGAGCAACTGATGGGCTAGAGCCCACCCTCCAATAACACTAGCAGGTTGAGAAAAAAGTCCGCCAGCTCTGTTCTCGCGGCGTTCAGAGGTTCGACTTACCGAATGAGATTCTCGGAGGTCGGAAGCACTAGAGAGGCTTATCCGTTCGCCAAGATCCCTTCAAAGGGCGAACGGCCCACACGAAGTGCGGTCTGTACCTCTTCGCCTCTTCGCTTGGTGCAGTCTTGCTGGACGCCCTTTTTGAACAGCCTGCGAGTTCTGCTGGGGCCGTCCGGGACTTTCTCCAGCCCTGTATTTCTCGGACCCCCAATAGTTTTTCCACAAGCTGCTAGGAAAACGGCGCATTACCTATCTCTTGAGCTGGCCTGATTAGCAGGAATCTGGTGATTGACCAACAAAGCGGCGATCAACTTCGCGGCAGCTCGCCGACCCTCCAAATTCCAATGAGTGTCGAACGGGTAATAGAGAACCTCACCTGCTTTGGCGAGAGACCTGAACGCCGGAAGCAAATCGACGAAGGGCAGATTGATCTCATCTATGATGGTGACGAGCGCATCGTGTGAGTTGTTTTCGAACTGCAATTGCGTTTCAATTTGTCGCAAGAAGTTTGCCCCACTGTGCCCACTGTATTGAGCGCCATAGACCTCGACCTTATTCGGTATAAAGACCACAATAGGAACTATCCCCTGCTGTGTCGCAATACGCTGATAGTCTTTCAGTAGCTGCCCAATTGCCTTCCATTCTTCCGTTCTCAGCAATTCTTCGGTTGGCATTGATCGATTCCAGTAAATGAACCGCATCGGCACCAACTGGCCATTCAGGTCAATCAGGCCGAGGTCGGGATGGATTTTGGCAGGGAATGCATCTTCTGTCCGGTGTGTTTCTTGATTCTTTGTGACGGCCACGGAAGATGGAGTATTTGGGAAGATATTGTCTTTCCAGGTTTCCATTGTTTTAAACAGTTACGTGTAGCTGTCCCGGAATGCCGTGAAGTATCTTCCCAGGTAACTCTTTGTGCTCAAGACGAATGTATAATAACTCTTCCCGTTTAGCCATCTCAGATATTGCTTGGTATCTTCAACATCGTTGCCATCAAAAAAACATAGCACGGCATACTGCGGCTTCACTCTAGGGCCGTACTGCTTAAAAAGCTCAAGGTATTGAAAGGGGCCATACCAACCCCGGCCAAGATTGAATGTTGTCAAACCCGACACCAGTTTAAGTTGCTCGCTGAGAGTCATGGAATCTTCCTCGCCGATTTCGACATAGGAGTCACCGAGGACGAGAACCTGAGAATTTGACGTGGAACTGTTGCTGCGAAAGCCATCAGGAGAATAGGTCGCATGGTATTTAATCGTGGGAGATGCCACTCCATATGCTGAAGAATACAAATCTCCTGTGAAGTCGGTTTGGAACGTGGTCCCGTTTTCTCGACCTGCTCGATTCGGGATAAAGACCAGTGTCGAATCAGGATGATATTCGTGCGACTGTGCGTGATACCGAATGGGTTGAAGGTTAATATACTCTGTTAAGGCTGGAACGAATTCCAATAGAGAGAACAAGAGAAAGGTCGAGGCAAAAAGCAGATAGGTCGCAAAGAGCGAATACTTTGTTAGTCGAAAAAGCAGGGTCTTCATGATCACAAGCCGGGTGTATGGCCAAGGCGGCGGCGCGTTCGCCAGACCGTCGGCAGGCTGGCGAAGAATCGCTTCCACTAGGTGCTCCGGACGGTGCACGCGGCGCACTAGCCCGCATTATTCATGACGGTTCGTCGCGAAATCGCTGAGCCGCGTCGCGAGACCGGCGCGTGGAGCCCGGAGGACCCGATGCGTACCCGTGCAGTGCGGTGAGAGTCCGAGAGGCGAGCCCGCCGGCCGCAGGCCCGTCGCAGCAGCGGATCGGCGATTGCAGCAAGCGTTCATGAATAATGGGGGCTAGGTCCTTGCCGCCTACAATCTGCTGCGGATGAGTCGATAGCTCAGCCCGCAGACTACAGCGTAGAGCCCGCTCTAAGGGTGAGTGGTTGATGCCTCGCACCAAACCAGGACACACGGAAGGCCTCAGACACCCTCACCAAAAGAGGCGAACCATCGCACCGATCGCAAACGGGCCAGAAGACGGTTTTCCAACACCCTGCTAGCTCAATAGGCATGCTTGTGAACAAATCCTTGCCATATCGTCAGCCACATGATCTTCAGATCGAGCCAAATGGACCAATGCTCGATGTAATACAGGTCACATTCAATCCGTTTTTCAAGCGAGGTGTCGCCACGCCAGCCACTGACTTGCGCCCACCCTGTAATCCCGGATTTCATCTTATGTTTGAGCATGTACAAGGGGATCTGTTTTCGAACTTCCTCGACCACCCAAGACCGTTCCGGCCTGGGTCCAACAATGCTCATATCCCCCTTCAGAACGTTCCAGAATTGTGGCAGTTCATCCAAACTGGTTGATCGTAAAAATCGCCCAATCGATGTCACACGGGGATCATCCTTCTGAGTCAACAGCCCATGATCGCCGGCATGATCCGAGCGCATCGTGCGAAACTTGAGCATCATGAACGGCTTTCCGTCCAACCCCATGCGCTCCTGACTAAAGAGGACCGGCCCAGGAGAAGTTAACCTAATCAGCAACGCGACAACCCCCTGCACAGGCAGTGTAAGGAGAAGAGCGATCACGCTGCCGATTAAATCGCTGCTACGCTTGAGGATAATGTTCCATCCGTACAAGGGAGAGCCCTGCAGAGTGATAACCGGCAACCCTTCAAACATCTCTGCCTCGGCACGGAGGGTAATAAACTCATAGATTGACGGGATGACTTTCACTTCGACGGTCGTGGTCGCTAGATATTCCAGCATCTTTTCCACTTGAGGCTCGGCCTCCGGGGGTAGACAAAGAAAGATCATGTCCAAAGCCGGTGCATACTTCTCTACATCTCCATACAGACCGATGACAGAAACCCCTTCAAAGGATTGGCCCAACTTTTCCGGCCGGCGAGTCAAATAACCTTGGACTTTCACACCGAATTCAGGATGAAGCGACAGAGAGCGGGCAACCCTCTGTCCGAGTTTACCTGCCCCAATAATCAGGCAGTGTCGCTGGTTGTACCCGTGCTTTCGGAAAAACCTCAGGCCCTCGCGAAAGATCATTCGCGAGAAGCTGAGCGTTACAAGATTCAGAACCCAAAAATAGAGAAAGACTAACCGTGAATATTCGAACTGACGTACGAAGAACGTCAACCCGACGAGAATTAACACCGACAAGGAATTGGCTACAGCAATGTCGAACACCTCGGCCAGATGGGAGCCCATCCGTCTAGGCCGATACAGATTGAAGGCCCTACAAGATACTCCCCATACGAACAGAATAGGCACAAGTAAGTAGATATAGATTTCCAGCGGTGGAACACCCTTGTCAACCGGCCCCCAGCCACCCGCGAAGCGAATGTAGTAGGCTACCATCCAGCAGGCAGAGATCAGGGCCAGATCAAACAGAAAGAGGAGACTCTGAAGAAATTGTGAGTGTCGTTTCAGCATAGGCGAGTACGACGGAAGTCCTCCCAGCTCGTTTCGATCAACTGACGCATGCGTTCCTTGAAATATTTCCTATCGAAGGGCTCCACATGCGCTCGAATGCTTTCCGGATCAAACCTGTTCGGATGGCGTTCTAAAATTTCGATCGCATCGACCAGTGATTCTGGCTTCTGCTCATCAAAAAACACGCCAGTGGGATAGTGTTCGTCGCTGACCCGAGGCGGCATGCCAACTGCTCTTTCCTTCCGCGCGAAAGGCTCGCGTGGCACCAACGAAACCACTGTCTCGAGTGCACCACCCCTGGCGTAGGCTATGACCGGCTTTCCACACGCCATCGCCTCGAGCGGAACGATACCAAAATCCTCCTCGCCAGGAAAGAGGAGAGCCTTGCAACGAGCGTAGTGTTGATGGATCTCAGAATCGGGCTGCCAGCCAAGAAGTTCAACACTTGGACCGGCAAGTTGCCTTAGGCGTTTCTCGTCCTGACCTGTTCCTATAATCTTTAGTGGGAACTTCATCCGATTGGCGGCCTGAATGGCTAGGTCCACTCTCTTGTAGGGGACCAGCGCCGTGACTAGCAAGTAGAATCCCTCGTCTTGATTGGACGCTGCGAACGACTGCCAGTCCACCGGTGGATACAGAACAGTTGCTTCTCGCCCCCAATAAGACCGAATGCGTCGTGCCACATGTTCAGAAATCGCGACGAACCGATACACGCCATCATTTGACGACACATCCCACCGTTGAAGAGGTCGGCGCAGCAAGCCCATGACTGTTCGTGTAAGCCGCCCCGCTCGCCCATCGGCAAAGTAGGCGTCAAATTGGTCCCAGATATATCGCATTGGCGTATAGATATAGGCCACATGGCATACGTTGTCAGGCACACGCAGCCCTTTCGCTACACAGTGGCTGGAACTGATGACCAAATCGTAATCATGAAATGCGAAGGACCTGATCGCGAGAGGGAACAAAGCCAGATAGTATTGATAGTGCGTGAACGACAAAGGCAAACGTTGAATAAAACTGGTCCGAATAGAATGTTTTTCGATGACAGGCGAAACATGCCCTTTTCGATGCACAAGCGTAAAGACGTCCGCATCTGGGAATAGCTCACAGAGAACCTCAAAACATCGCTCCCCCCCACGCATACTTACGAGCCAGTCATGAACGAGGGCAACCTTCATGCATCCCTGTCATCGTTTTCGTTATTACGCCATCGCGGCATAGATTTTCCGGATTTCAGACAACATGTTTTCTTCGGAAAAATGGTTGCGCACATGTTGGCGCGCCTGGTTAATCACTTCTGCTCGCAACTCATGATTCTCCACCACTGCTCTGACCGCCCATGCCAAGGCCTGTCCAGATCGTTCGTCTATTAGCAGGCCATTTTTTTTATGTTCTATTATTTCTGATAGCCCACTGACATTTACTGCTACAACAGGCACCCCCGCACACATCGCCTCCAGCACAACAAGCGGCAAACCCTCCCATCTCGAGGTTAAAAGCAACACATCAAATGTCGAAAGGATCTGTAACGATTCCTGGTGAGACAGGGGACCTACTTGCCGGACACGCTTTGCCAAATCCCGATGAGTGATTTCCTGTTTTATAGCAGATTCAAGGCTGCCTCCTCCTACCATCGTCGCCGTGTAATCGGGCAAGTGTTCAAGCGCCTCCAGAAACAAGAAAGGGTCTTTTTGGTACTCTAGCCGGCCTACGAATCCCACATGCTTGGCCGGAGCTGTGTGGCTTTCTGGAATCTTACGAAACTGAATACCATTATGGATAATGGTGGTGGGTATATTTTTCGGAAGAATTTTGCAAGCTCTTGCAATATTAGCATCATGCTCCGACACAAAAATCATACGATTGGCACGAGAGATGATAATCCCTTCAATAAACGTCGCAAGCCATCGTATGCCACTTGGCTTGTGTGAAAAATGAAACCCATGAACCGTATACACAGTAGGGACAGTCGTACCAGTAATCGTGTGGAATAACCCGGCTCGCCCTCCATGCACATGAATAAGATCTGGCTTCCATTCGGAATAAATCCTGTTCAGGAGGAAGGAAACGGCGAGGTTCACACGGCTGGGGAAAAAGTG
>DATHTZ010000270.1:0-1862 GCA_035462675.1 Nitrospiraceae bacterium
CAAACGAAACTCCACTGGAATAGATGCCGAGGCCGTCCAGCCAGGATGAAACGGGCCTTGAAGCAATGATCAAGAGCCACGTCACGGGGATCCAAAGCATTGGCGAGGTTCGTTCACGACGGTCGTAATCGAGCGCGAATAGCCCCAGGATCAGCAGAAAGAAGCAAAATGTGGCTACGATCGGTGGCATGGATGAATCAACGGAACACTAGGATCATCGTTTTAGGGTTGTCCTGCGAATATGTTTCCAACACCGTGAAATTCGCCGTGATCAAGTCGATGATCGATTGATTCTTCTCACTACCCCACAGCCTCACAACAAACACTCCATCTCGGCTGAGATAGTTAGCGTACCTCTTTAACATGGCCGTCACCCGGCCCAGTGGAACGTAGTAAATGGAGTCGCGAAAAAGAACGATATCATAGTACTTGTCTGGGACAAAGCTGAAGAATTCAGATTGGACGAACCGGTGCTTGTTCTCCCGCTGAGCCTCCCTGGTCTTTGAGATTGCTTTTTGAATCGCTACATCCGAAATGTCAACTCCCACATAATCCGCATAGGCGGCGTCTGACAACTCACTGGCTGTGTTGCCGGAGCCGCATCCCAGATCGAGGATGCTACCCTTTCGCGCATACTTTTCCAGGAACGTATAGATACAATCGCCGGGAGTATTGTCCAGACAGTCCCATCTGCCGCCGGAAAACTCTGAGTCCCACAGCCGCTTCTTCATTCCGGCGGTGCTGTGGCGTTGAACCACTGCTCTTAGTATGTTGCGGGCCTTTTGGGTGAATTGCACGATGGAAACCTCGTTCAAGAACAGGGGTGCTGGAAGACACCAGTGTCATCAGGCATCAATGAAGAGACGATGAGCCAACTCCAGGGTAAGAAGCTTGTGGATGGATGTCGTATGATTCTCGCTGCCACGCAAGTGACCTTCGACGATCGATTCAACCTTCGCCCGATTGACGTAGGGACGGGATAGAGATCGCGAGTCCAGCAGCGTTTCGCGTACATAATCCCGCAAAACGTCCCGGTACCACACGCGGAAATGATAGAACTTGTGCCTTCCCAGGAAGAGCCGCTCGAGCTTCAGCGGCGAAAGAATGTAATCGATCGCAGCCACCCATTGGGGCATACCGTAGTCGTAGGCGTATTCCGCCTTGGCGGAAACATCGAGGTAGTTCCGCGACCAAGCGGCGCGGAAGCCGTTGTGTACCCCGCCGAGACCGCGGTCTGTTGGAATCTGCAACAGGCTGGGATTCCCGTCTCCGATTAACCCGAGACAAGGGCCGGCCCCTTGAAGGCTCGAAATCGGAGCGCGGTAGGCCGCTCGCAGTATCTGGTTATCCAGAAACGGAGTTCGCAGCGTGAGTTGGGTTTGCTCCAGGGAGAGAAGTCCGACATGGTGCCAGGGTGCCTGCCGAAACGCGGCAAAGGTGACAGGGTGCACGTCACTGATAGAAGAGTAGGTCTGTTTTGCGGCAAGAAAGTGGGGTTGGAGCTCGTCGGCGAAGAGGCCCGGACTGGGCTCGACTGGCTTGAAGGCACGGGTGCTTCTCAACACTTCGCCGCCGTAGTTGCCCGTCATCCGCACCGGAGCAATTTGAGCCGCGATCTGATTGACGTAGAGGTCCGGGGAATGGGTCACGTGAACGCAGCCATCGGTGAGGTAAACGGAACGTTCGGCGTAGTGTCCGAATTGGGAGAGGAACTCCTTCCCCACCTGAATGACCTTGTGGGTCTGGCCGCAGGCATTCGCCACCCGTCGCGCAATTCGGGCATCGTGGCACTCACGGAATGTGCCGCCAAAGGAGTAACAGGCAAGCGATCCTGTCGGGAACTCTCTCCACGCCATGATCAT
>DATHTZ010000271.1:0-1735 GCA_035462675.1 Nitrospiraceae bacterium
GATCGCAACCAGAATGTAAAACCCCAGCACCGTCGGAGGCAACACGAGCGGAAGCGCGACCACCGACTCGACAATGAACTTCCAGCGCCACTTTGAAAAGGTAAGCCAGTAGGCGATAGGCAGCCCGACGACCAGCAAGACACCGGCCGTCAGGCAGGCCAATTTGAACGTGACCCAGATCGCCAACCAATTCACAACTCCGCCTTTGCCACGGTCTGTCCTACCGAAACCGGCGCAATGGTAGGAAGCCGCGATCTGGAAAGTCAACGCACGCTATTTGCCGATCATGACTTCCGTAGCTTTTATGGCGACTAGTACGGAGTCGTTGACCTTCAAACCCATGCTCTTGACCGACCCTTCGGTAATCGCCGCCACAAATTCAAGCGTACCGACTTTCACCGTCACTTCCGCCATGGCTTGCCCTTCAGTGATTTTGGTGACCGTGCCTTGGAACTGATTCCGCGCGCTAAGTTTCATGATGCCCTCCTTGGTTAGATGTCTGAATGATTTCAGCCATCGGTTTCGTAGAACTTCCGTCCATCCTCTACCTGGCTTGATCGAAGCCGATCATGAATCCTTCAGGACCTGCAACCTCCAGCCGTTTCACCCGACGATCTCCTCGCATCACGTCCGGCTTCAACCAAAAACGCACAATCTTTGCGCGATCCTCTTCGCTCAATTGATAGACGGAAGATGCCCGATATGCCTGTTCTAGTTTGCTCTGCAATGCGGCGACGTCCGAAACCGTAAAATTGATTTGCACCCAGCCGGTCGGACGCGGTGTTCGCAAATCCTGCCGAACCACGATCAAGACGCCTCGGTAGCAATAGCCACGGAGACGGTCCACTTGGGGATGATCCAGGCTCTGGACAACCGGCGCGTCCAAAACGGCTTCAAAGAATTGCTCGTGACGTGTGATATCGGACGTTTCAACCTGCACGCTTTCAAATCCCTCATGTGAACCTGGGCCCTGAATCCCCGCGTTGCACGGTCGTTCTTGAGAAGTCGAATCGGTCTGATGATGCTGCATCTGTGGCACGTCTTCAGCCGACGCAACCGTTACCGCAATCAAAAGTACGCTCGCGCTCGTCAGATACACAAGTCTATGCAGGTTTCTTTTCGCTACTTGCATCGGAACTCAATCCCCCAGCGCCGTCCGCTGACTTCCCCTTCCGCTCCTCCCACGGTGGACATACTACCGTATCCCTGCACTTCCCCGTCGTTGAGGATGATATAGCCAGCGGGACACTTTCCCTCGATACGCTTCAACGCCTCCCCGCGATAGGATGATCCCATCGGGCCGCCCTTGTCTTCCTTGAACAGGTAGGTCACGATGCCGCCCTGCTCCGTTTCGTGGGTCAGTAACACTGCTTGAGAACAGCCGACGCTGGTAGCTATCACGGCCAACCCGATCACCTTCGCCCATTGTTTAACCGGGCAGCGTAAATCCATACCGCTTCATGACCTCCTGTCCGTGGGGGCCTTTGATGAATTCAAGGAACTCTTTCGCGGCTTCTGGGTTTTTGGACTGCTTCAAGATCACGGCGCCCTGTTCCAGAGGCGAGTGTGCGGTCGCTGGAATCTCCCAGTACTGCCCGGCAGCCTTCATCGCTGGTGCAATCGCCAAGGACAACGCAATAATCCCAGCGTCACAGGCCCCGGATTCAATAAATTGTGCGGCCTGCGAGATATTTTCTCCCAATATGAGCTTATCTTTGACCTGGTCATAGACCTT
>DATHTZ010000272.1:0-6975 GCA_035462675.1 Nitrospiraceae bacterium
TTGACGGTGGCCATGCCACGCCAATCGGGAATCAAGTGATCGCCGAGAAAATGCTGACCGTAATCCAGGCGCAGTCCTCTGATCAAAAATAAGGGGCAACGTTCTATGGATTTCAGGCGACTAGTGGCCTGTAACAGCTGATTGTGCACCAATCCGCCGAGAGGGATCCGCGTATTTCCACTTCACCGTCCTGGGTGTCTTATTATAGTGACGGATGTAGCGCATGAGCTTCTTCGCGAGGTCCTTGACGGAGGTGAAGATGCCGCGCGCGATCACATCGCGTTCGATCTTGGCGAACCACAATTCCACCTGATTGAGCCAGGACGAGTACGTGGGCGTGAAATGCAGATGAACCTGCGCGTGGGTCTGCAGAAACTCGGTGACCCGTGAGGTCTTGTGCGCCGAGAGGTTGTCCGCGATCACATGGATCTCTCGCTCCCTCGGTTGGCTGACGACGAGGTCCGTCAGGAACGCGACGAACTCAGCCGAGGTGTGGCGTTGCGCGGTCTTGCCCAAGACCTCGCCCGTCTTCGTGTTGAACGCCGCGTACAGGGACAACGTGCCGTGACGATAATATTCGAAGCCATGTCGTTCCGCCCGCCCCGGCGACAAGGGGAGCACCGGATCCTTGCGGTCCAGCGCCTGGATCGCGGTCTTCTCATCCACACAAAACACGGCTGCATGCTGCGGGGGGTGCAGATACAGTCCGATCACATCGGCGGCCTTCGTCTCGAAGTCGGGATCGTTCGAGGCCAGATAGCGTTCCAGTCGGTGAGGCTTGAGCCCGTGCTTCGCCCACACTCGCGCGACCCGCATATGGCTGACACCCAGCTGGCTCGCGAGCTTCCGTGTGCTCCAGTGGGTCGAGCCGTCGGCTGGCACCCGCCGCGTGACCGCCAGAATACGGGCTTCCACACGCGGGGTCATGGGCATCGGAGCCTGGCCGCGGTGGCGACTATACAGGCCCGCCAGCCGCGCGTCGGCAAACCGTTGGCTCCAGCTCGCGACAAAGCCGCGGCTGCACCCCACGCGCTCGCAGACGACATCCCAGGTCCGTCCCTCGGCCAGCAGCAGAATCACCCGTGCCCGCCGGGCATCTTCGGCCCGCCCAGTGCGGCTGTTCGCTCGCCTCCTCAGTTCCATCCGTTCACGTTTCGTCAGGGTAATCGTATTCCTCATGAACACGATTATAGTCTATAAATGGGTGTTACAGTCCACTAGTGCGATTGTTGGGAACAGTCAAACCGGACACTAAACTGGACCGAACAATGGTCGGATTTACAGCGGGTACAGGAGCCGGTGATTTTTGTTTTCCAGTCTGTAGCTTTCTCGTCGAATCGGCAGAAAGTATTTCCGCCCTTGGAGATGGTCGTCCAGGGTTTGTCGGTTCCAGGGACATTGGCCACGAGGCAGCCTGTGGGGAAGGGGACGTGACAGCTCTGCGAAGCCTCTCCCTTTGCCATGCCGAAACTGCAAGACTGTTCTGTCGTGGCGTGTGAATCGTCCATGGGTTGCGCGTGGGCCTCTTTTAAAAGACACCACAGGCCGATGAGCATGAGTAGCAGGAAGAACCAGCGTTTCATCAGGTGGCATCGTAGCACAGAGATGTTTCGCAGGCTGCTGAAAAAGTCCGCCAGCATCGTTCTCGGCTCATCGAAATCCTCAACGGGGACCCGGCCGCCTCACCGACTCGGCGGCACGCACAGACGTGGTGCTTCTTATTCGTCGCACCGTGCGCCCCTGAGGGTACGCCTCCGGTTCTTGCTCCGCCTGCGGCCTTCCCCGCGGAAAGGCACGTCTTGGCGCGCCGGGGTTGGGTGGGTGAGAAGTCTGGCTTTTTTGAGCAGCCTGCAGGATTCTTTTTGTTGTGCCACGAGCACTAACTGTTGAGGTATTGGCCTGCCAAGATAGTTTTTCAGCACCCTGTTAGTCCTCGCTTGGGGCTCAATGGGTCTATATACTTGCGCCATGTTGTGGCGTGTGATGATCGTCGTGGGTTGTCTCGTACTCGGCTGGACTGGATGGAGCTGTGCGGCCGAACCTGATGTCCTGGATGTCCGTAAGGAGCCCACCGGCGGCGTACGGGCGACGGCCATGATTTTCTTTCCGGTAGAGGAAGCAATCATTCAGCGAATACTGACCGACTATGCCCATTGGCCTGAACTTTTCGATGGACGGATGAGGATGGTGGAAATACGGGAGCAAGACGGTAAGGTGTTCACAGATATTCGGATCGGCCATGCCCTGCTCCCAGGAGAACAGCGCCTCTTGAGTGAGACGAGGACCTTGCCGACCGGCGGGTTGCTGACGGAGTTGAAGGGGGGCGACTTCAGACAGTACCGCCGGTTCTGGAAACTTACCCCCGTCGATGGCGGGGCTCATACAAAAGCTGAGTTCGAACTGCTTGTTGAGATCGGCATGATGGTGCCGGATTGGATGGTCGCCGCGGCGATGCGGCGAGATCTGGAATCGCATTTTCGAATCATAAGGGAAAAGGCGCTCGCGCAGCAGGAGTTGCAGTCTGGGCGATCACAGTAATGGGCAGACGTATCGAGTGTGGCGAAACAAGATATCATTCTCGCAGGATGCTCAAAAAGACCGTCCAGCAAGGCCGCAGGCGGAGCAAGAACCGGAGGCGTACCCTCTGGGGCGCACGGTGCGACGAATAAGGAGCACCGCGGCTGTGCGCGCCGCCGAGTCGGTGAGGCGGCCGGGTCCCCGTTGAGGATTCTTGCGAGCTGAGAACGCCGCTGGCGGGATTTTTCAGCATCCTGCTACTGAGGAAACGTGAATTGGGACAGCTCGGCCTTGTCGAGACCCTGCTTGACTAGCGCGCCGACATCGAACACTCGCTCGACCTTCTGAATGTCATCGAGTCTGGTTTTTGTGCTGGGGTGCAGCGGGGTGAAGAGTGAGCAGCAGTCTTGATCGGGCTCGATCGATATGGCGAAGGTCCCGATGCGTTGAGCCTGGTCGGTGATTTCCACCTTGTCCATGCCGATGAGCGGGCGCAGGAGCGGCAATTCTGCTGCCTCTTCAATGACCGTCAAGTTCTCCGGTGTTTGCGAGGCGACTTGCCCTAAGCTGTCGCCCGTAACAAGCCCCCAACAGTGCTCACGCTTGGCTAACTCCTGCGCGATGCGGATCATGACGCGCCGGTAGAGCACCACCCGAAACGGGGCCGGCGCGTTCGCCACAATGTTCTGTTGAATCTCTCCGAACGGGATGACGTAGAGCGTCGATCGGTATTGATGGGCTGTGAGGGTTTGCACGAGTTCGCGCACTTTCTCTTCCGATGCACGGCTCACGAGCGGCCGACCAGAGAAGTGGACGAAGAGGGCTCGGCATCCGCGCTTCATCATGCGATAGGCCGCGACTGGGGAATCGATCCCTCCGGAGATCAGACAAGCGACTTTCCCGCTGACACCCACCGGCATGCCGCCAGGCCCCTGAATCTTTTCAATCGCGTGGTAGACCTCTTTGGAGAGCAGTTCGAGATAGACCGTGAGGTCGGGATCTTTCAGGCTGACTTTCTTGCCGGTTCCTTCACAGATGGCAGCGCCGACATCCCGCGCGACCTCCATGGAGGTCAGAGTCAGCCGTTTGTCGGCTCGTTTCGCCGAGACGCGGAAGGTGGAAAACGGTTCCGATCGAAGCGAGTCGATGACCGCTTTGCTGAGCGCTCCAATATCTGGATGGGCCAGATCGAGTGGCAACCCATGGGCCAGCGAAAAGTTGGCGATCCCGAAGACTCGTGCGAGCCGTTCTTTGATGGTCTGGTCTGGAACTATGTCAGGCAAGACTACGCGAATCCGACTGCGAAGATTCTCGACCCGCCTCACGCCAAGATCCTTCAACATCCATTGGATATTGCGTACGAGCCGCTCCTCGAAATATTCCCGATTGCGGCCTTTGAGGGCGAGTTCGTGGTAATGGACGATAGCGCAGCGCATGATATCAACAGTGAGGGGTAAGGGGTGAAGGGTGAGGGGGTGTTCTTTGGGATTTCCCAGATTTCAGATACTTGATTAGGCCAGAGAGTAGTTTGTCGATATGGTTCATCTGGGCGTCAAGTTTGCACCATTGTTCGTCAGATAGAAATTTGAGCTTCTTCGCAATCTCAAGTTGTGTATCTAGCTCGCTTAAGGATGCTTGTGCGATATGGAGATAATTTGCGAACTCCTTCTTGGTTTGTCTAGCAGCTCCTTCAGCGATGTTACTGGCGACACTCAGAGCCGCACGATGAATCTGATCAGTAAGAGCAAAGCGATGCTCTTTGGGAAAGTTACCTGTTGCATGATAGATGGAAAGAGTCAGCTCCACAGCTTCTCGCCAGGCATCCAGTTTCTTGTGAGGCTTCTCCATTTCACTACCCCTAACCCTTGACCCCTTACCCCTCACCCGCTTCGAGGAATCGTTCGGCGTCGATGGCGGCCATGCAGCCTGAGCCGGCGGCGGTTACGGCTTGGCGGTATGTCGAGTCTTGGACATCGCCGGCGGCGAAGATGCCAGGAATGCTGGTGGCAGTTCCCTTTTCCGTCCGGATGTAGCCTTTCGCATCCATCTCAAGCTGGCCGGCGAATAGAGCAGTGTTTGGTCGGTGCCCAATGGCGACGAAGACGCCGGCGCAGGGCAGGTCAGTGGTTTTGCCGGTGATGAGATTCTTGAGGCGGGCGCCGGTGACCATGTCATTGCCGAGGATGTCTTCGACGACAGAGTTCCATACGAATGTGATCTTTTCGTTTTTCACCGCCCGGCCTTGCATGATTTTGGAAGCCCGCAGCTTGTCGCGCCGGTGGACGATCGAAACCTTGCTGGCGAACTTGGTCAGGAAGGTCGCTTCCTCCATCGCGCTATCGCCGCCGCCGACGACAATCAGTTCCTTTCCCTTGAAGAAGAACCCATCACAGGTCGCGCAGGTCGAGACGCCGTGCCCCGTAAGGCGCGCCTCGTTCTCTACCCCGATTTGGATGGCTGATGCGCCGGTGGAGATGATGACGGTCTTCGCGTGGATTGTCTGTTCAGCATCAACGGTGATTGTGAACGGTCGCTGTCCAAAGTGTACCGCTGTGACCTCACCGGTCAAAAACTCCGTGCCGAATCGTTCTGCCTGGGCCCGCATTTCTTTCATGAGCTCCGGCCCCATGATGCCCTTGGTAAAGCCAGGATAGTTCTCGACCTCCGTCGTCGTGGTCAGTTGCCCGCCGGATTGCCACCCTTCAATGAGCAGGGGCGAGAGATTCGCCCGCGCTGCATAGATCGCGGCAGTAAGTCCAGCCGGCCCCGAGCCGATGATAATGACATTGTGCATGGACAGAAATTTATCACACAGGATGGAAGGAATGCACGGCGAGGGCTAGGCGAGGAGGCGGAGGCTTTTCAATAACCGCACGACTTGTCTGTGGAGAGAGGAGCGAGGGAGAGTTCCATTCAACACGTGGTCAGCTTCTTGGACCTTCTTTGTCAAGGGCATCTGACTGCGGATGCGTCGAATTGCTTCGGCGCGGGAAAGTCCGTTTCTTTTTTTGAGGCGGGCGATTTGTGTTTCGCGGTCTGCTGTGACGACGATGATGTTGTCGACACGTTTGTCTATGCCAACCTCGAAGAGGAGCGGTACGTCGTAGATCACGACGGCCTGAGGATTTTGTTGTGCGGCTTGTTTCGTGAGCCGCGCCTGTTCGCGTGCGACACGGGGGTGGATGATGCGTTCAAGCTGGCGCAGCTCGGTCCGGTTTCCGAAAACAACGGCTCCCAGGTCATGCCGATTGAGGGTGCGATCAGGATTGAGGACAGACTTGCCGAACGTTTTTACGATCTTTCGCCAGGCCGGTTTGCCCGGTTCGACGACCTGTCGTGCGAGCAGATCGGCATCGATGACGACCGCGCCGCATTGCTTGAACATCCTGGCGACGGTGCTCTTGCCGGTGGCGACGCCGCCTGTGAGGCCGACCAGAATCATGGCAGCGGAGCATAGCACGTGACTTCTCGCCTCACAACCAACCTAAGGTGCCTGTCCGACAGACCGTTCTACTGCGGCGAACGATCCGCGACCATCTGCGTCGTGCTCGGCCCTGAAAAATCCTCAACGTATTCCAGTGAATACGCCTCCGATTTTTCCGGGCCTGCGGCCTTGCATCTGGTCGTATCGCCTTCACCTCGTCACGAAAGCAATGTCGGACAGGTTCCTAGCCCGCATTATCCATGAACATATCTACTGTGATCGCGGGCCCGCTATGGTCAATTGAGCATTCCTTGGAAATACGAGATACGCTTCACGATGAGCGTGTCCAAGCGATATCGCGACGAATTGTCATGAATAATGCGGGCTTGATTGACTTCCGACTGGGGAGGCTTGTAAGAGATCTTGCATGAAGCTGTCTGTCTTTCTGGCTCTCCTCGCGGCGCTTGGACTCTTGGGTTTCGGCCTGGTGTGGGCCGATGAGGGGCCGCCACTTGGTCCACGGACTATCGTGGTTGCACTCGACGGGACTGGAGACTTCGTGTCTCTTCAGGAAGCGGTCGATGCGGCCAAGAAAGGCGACACCGTCTTCGTCAAGGCAGGCCAATACCCTCAGTCCGTAACCATTCACAGTAAAGAAAAGATCAGGTTCATCGGAGCTGGAGTGGATCAGGTGACGATCCTGGGGCGCGATGTCGTGGTGGGCGCTCTTCATGTGGGCAAGTGGCCCTATGGGGCGACGGACATTGAAATCAGCGATATGACCATCAATGACCGAGGGGGGCATGCTGTCGGTCTCTTCAATGGTCAAAGAATTGTCCTCCGCCGGATCAAGATCAACGGCATGTTGTTCAGCCAGCAAGTCCACGATGTGCGGATCGAAGACTCTGTGATTGGAGGGAGCGAGACGACCGGCGTTCAGTTTGCCGATTCAGAAGCCATCCTTATCGGGAATGTTATTCATGACAACGACCATGGCGTCTCGATTGCTGGCAAGTCCAATGTGCGGTTGGAGC
>DATHTZ010000273.1:0-1627 GCA_035462675.1 Nitrospiraceae bacterium
ATGGGTCGGCCTCCTAAGCTTCATCGGTGGTTTTAGCTGTAATTTCGAGCGCATGAATCCGCCCATCTTTCATCGGGGCATCCAACGCTTGGTAGATCAGGCGATGCCGATCGAGCAGATTCTTCCCTACGAAGGCTGCCGAAATCACCACCACTTTGAGATGATTCATCGTGCCGGTCCGGTCCGAAACCGTGACCGTGGCATCCGGCATCGTCATGCGCACATATTCTGTCAGTACATCTGGCGTAATCATCACCCCTCCGATCTCATAGGTTAAAGAATACCTCAGCGTCGGGTTGAAAGGCAATTCGGACCTGCAAGGGCCCACGGCAGGACGGGTTGATTTGCTCTATCTCGTCTGTCCGGTTCATCTGGTTGGTCTTGTTCAGACCAGAAAGCCCAAACAGATCACACAGACCAAATAAGCCAACGTGAGCATCCAATTTTTCGCACCACAGTTTCTGTCGCTGGTGGTGGATTTCAGCACAGGTCGGTGGATAGCCACCACAGGGCCTCACCTCGCATTACAACAAGACTCCACTTTGCTGGGAAACTTGACCCCTCGCCGCATAGCCATGTTGGCATGCGCATTGCGCTTCACGGTGGGACAAGAGCACGTGAGTCGACCATGACGCAGCCACATCTTTCTACCTATTAACCAAGGAGGGTGCCATGGATGAGTTCAAATCTGGGTTTTTCGTCGGGGGGGAGGCCTGCGAGGGACGGGTGCTCGTGGTGGACGACGAGCCCGATATTCGCAAAGTCGTGAAGATGACGCTGCAGAAAGCCGGCTATGAAGTCCTTGAAGCGGAAAACGGTGAGAAAGCGATCGAAGTCATTAATTCTGGCGAAAACCGGCTCCTGCTCGATGTCGTCATCTGCGACATTCGTATGCCGAAAATCAATGGAGCCGAAGCCATTGCCTACTTTCGTAGCAACTACCCTCGCGTTCCGCTCATCGTGCTGACCGGTTTCCCGGATACCGATATGGCGACCTCCTTCCTCCGGCAAGGCGTCGTGGATTATCTCGTCAAGCCGGTCGAAGGAGAGAAACTGAGGTCGGCCGTTGCGCGAGCCATAGAACAGAGGGAGCTTGCAAAGTTGTGATAATGAGGCTCCATTCCTACTTGTGCGAGGAGAGACATTCCCCTCCTTGCTCTCCTCGGCACAAAGGGGCATAACCCTGCCACACGGAGACCGCCTGAGTGGAAAGTTCTGATCGTACCAAAGTCGCCATTCTGGGAGCGGGCCGCGGCGGTCTCGCGCTGATAGATCTGCTCCACCATATCCCATCGATTGAGATTGTCGGCGTTACAGACCGTAATCCTGCGGCACCAGGACTGCAGCGCGCGCGTGAGCTTCAGATTCCTGTGACCACCAATGCACCGGATCTGATCGGTAACCATGGCGTAAACCTGATTTTGGATGCCACGGGGGATCCGGAGATGGAAGCATCTCTGCATGCCCACAAACTTCCTGGCGCAAACATCCTCAGTGGGTCGGCCTCTCGGCTGCTGTGGAAACTGATTCAGCATGAATCCAAGCTCGAAGCCGAACTCCTCCAGTCAGAAAAACTTGCTGGAATCGGCTCATTTGCTGCGGGAATCGCGCATGATATCAACAACCC